>JAEZKN010000595.1 GCA_023415395.1 Actinomycetes bacterium | reverse complement strand
AACTCTCAGCCCGGCCCCCGCCCGACCCGCGGGCCCCCGCACTGGTCCTGTGCCGCTACGCGAGCGTCAGTCGCTGACCTCGGTGAGCGGGTGCTTCACGACACCGCCGGTGAACGGGCCGTCGGGCGCGTCGCCGAGACCGGTGCTGGTGAAGTAGAGGTCCTCGCCGTGGATGTCCACGTCGCCCGAGAACGGGAACGTGATGGCCTCCTCGACCGAGAAGCGGTCGGGGTTCTTCAGGACACCGCCCTCGGGGCCGAGCGAGGAGATCCAGAAGTCGCCGCCCTCGGTGACCGCCAGCCCGACCGGCATCATCAGGCCGTCGATCACCTTCGAGACCTTGCCGGCCGGGGTGATCTTGTGGAGCGCGCCCAGCGGCATCATCTCGCCGACGGCCCCGCCGAGGGTCGTCACGAAGAGGTTGCCCGCACCGTCCAGCTCGACGTCGGTCGGGACCGGCTCGCCCTTGTAGACCTTGCCCTGCGTGCACTTCGGCAGGCCCATGCCCTTGCGGATCTGCTTGGTGACCTTGACCTTGACCGGCGGGAGCACCGCGACCGTGCTCACGCCGCCGTCCTCGATGGCGAGCACCGCGTTGGCGGCGGCGTCGGCGACGTAGGTCACGGCACCGGCGGACGTGGTCGCGTAGGGGTGCGACTCCTTGATGCCCGGGTAGGCCTTGACCAGGCCGCGGATCTCCTTGGGGATCTGCTTGACGCACTTCTTCGACAGGCCGGCGATGCCGTACTTGGTCCTGGCGTCGGGGTTGTTGGCCTTCTCGTAGGCCCACGTGTTCGCCAGCTCGTCCTGGTCGAAGCCGCCGCCCTCGGCCGGGGTGAGGGTGTAGACCCGGGCGTTGGCGGGACCACCCTGCGAGGTCGCGGTGAACGTGAGGACGTCTCCGGCGATCGACAGGCCGCCGATCTCACGGCCGCCCTCGTCGGCGAAGATCGGGGTGGCCTCGCCGCTGCCGGGCGCGACCTGGTTGATGACGCCCGCGAAGTTCTGCGTCGCGTAGACGGTGCCGTCGTCGGCGACCGCGAGGCTGAGGACGCCGCCGGGCAGGCCGGTGACGACCGGGTCCGGCTCGCTGGCCTGGGCCGGTGCGAGCGTGGTGCCGACGAGCGCCACGGCCGCCAGGGCCGCGGGGATCAAGGGGGTGCGACGCATGGTTCCTCCGTTGCTGAAAAAAGCGTGGTGACGGCTCAGTGTGTCGGTCCCGAAGTCCCGAGCACACGGGATTTGCGTCCCTGTGCCTCGGGACACGCCGTCCGGGCCGCCGTGGTCCAGACCGGTGAGCGCTCAGTCGCCGTCGTAGGCCGCGAGGATGCGGTCGGCCGCCACGGTGGCCGGCAGGTCGCCAGCCAGCACGGCCTCGCGGATCTCGGCGCGCACCGCCTTCACGCCCGGTGAGTGCCGCAGCCGCTGGTCCAGCTCGTCGCGGACCAGCGCCCAGGTGAAGTCCAGCTGCTGCCCCGCCCGCTTGTCGGCCAGGCCCGCCGTGCCGAGGTGCTCGCGGTGGGCGAGCACCCGCTCCCACACGTCGTCGACGCCGGTGTCCTCCAGCGCGGAGCAGGTGACCACCGGCGGTGCCCACTCCTCGCGTCCGCGGACCAGGCGCAGCGCGCCGGCCAGGTCGCGCGCCGCGACCCGGGCCTCCTGCTCGCGGTCACCGTCGGCCTTGTTCACCGCGATCACGTCGGCGATCTCCAAGATGCCCTTCTTGATGCCCTGGAGCTGGTCGCCGGTGCGGGCGAGGGTGAGGAAGAGGAACGTGTCGACCATGCCCGCGACGGTCACCTCGGACTGGCCGACGCCGACGGTCTCGACGAGCACGACGTCGTACGCCGCCGCCTCGAGCACCGCCATCGCCTGGACGGTCGCCCGGGCCACTCCCCCGAGCGTCCCGGCCGAGGGCGAGGGTCGGATGAACGCGTCCGGGTCGGTCGACAGCCGCGCCATCCGGGTCTTGTCGCCGAGGACCGATCCGCCGGTGCGGACGCTCGACGGGTCGACCGCCAGCACCCCGACCCGGTGGCCGGTCGCGGTGAGCCGGGAGCCGAGGGCCTCGATGAAGGTGGACTTCCCGACGCCGGGCACGCCCGAGATCCCCACCCGCACGGCGTCCGCCGGGGAGCCGAGCTCGGTCAGCAGCTCGCGCGCCTGCGCCCGGTGTCGCGGGCTGGTCGACTCGACGAGCGTGATCGCCTGCGAGACGGCCGCCCGCCTCCCGGCACGGATGCCCTCGACGAGGGCGTCGACGTCGGGCATCAGGCTCCGGACTTCGAGGCTCGCTCCGCTCGCACCTCAGCCACCATGACCGAGCTGCTCCCGCAGACGCGCGAGCAGGTCGAGCGCGGACTCGGCGATGACCGTGCCCGGCAGGAAGACCGCGGCTGCACCCATGTCCCGGAGCGTCGGCACGTCGTCGGGCGGGATCACCCCGCCGATGACGATCATGATGTCCGGGCGCCCCTGCTCCTCCAGCGCCTTCTTCAGCGCCGGGAGCAGCGTGAGGTGGCCGGCGGCCAGCGACGAGACACCGACGATGTGGACGTCGGCGTCGACCGCCTGTTGGGCGACCTCCTCGGGCGTCGAGAACAGCGGCCCGACGTCGACGTCGAAGCCCATGTCGGCGAAGGCGCTGACCACGACCTTCTGGCCGCGGTCGTGCCCGTCCTGGCCCATCTTGGCGACGAGGATGCGGGGCCGTCGGCCCTCCGCCTCCTCGAACTCCGTCGTGGCCTCGAGGACCTGCGTGACGAGCGTGCTGCCGGCCTCGTCCGACGTCTCCCTGAACACGCCGCTGATCGTACGGATCACGGCCTGGTGGCGCCCGTAGACCTTCTCCAGCGCCTCGGAGATCTCGCCGACCGTGGCCTTGGCCCGCGCGGCGTCGACGGAGAGCTCGAGCAGGTTCCCGGAGCGGCCCTCGGCGGCGTTCGTCAGCGCCTCGAGGGTACGCCGGACGTCGTCGTCGTTCCGCTCGGCGCGGAGCCGCTCGAGCTTGGCGACCTGCTGGCGGTAGACGTCGTCGTTGTCGACCTTGAGCACGTCGAGCTTGTCCTCGGCGGCGAGCCGGAAGGTGTTGACGCCGATGACCTTCTGGGC
>JAEZKN010000474.1 GCA_023415395.1 Actinomycetes bacterium | reverse complement strand
TGGTCGGCGGCATGGAGCGCTACTACCAGATCGCGCGGTGCTACCGCGACGAGGACTTCCGCGCCGACCGGCAGCCGGAGTTCACCCAGCTCGACATCGAGATGAGCTTCGTCGACCAGGACGACGTCATCGCGCTGATGGAGGACGTCCTCGCCGAGATGTGGGCGCTCATCGGCGTCGAGATCCCGCGCCCGATCCCGCGGATGACCTACGCCGAGGCGATGGCCCGCTTCGGCTCCGACAAGCCGGACCTGCGGATGGGCCTGGAGCTCGTCGACTGCACGACCTACTTCCAGGACACGCCGTTCCGGGTGTTCCAGGCTCCCTACGTCGGCGCCGTCGTCATGCCCGGTGGAGCGAGCCAGCCGCGCAAGCAGCTCGACGCCTGGCAGGAGTGGGCCAAGCAGCGCGGCGCCAAGGGCCTGGCCTACGTGCTGGTCCAGGAGGACGGCGAGCTCACCGGACCGGTCTCGAAGAACATCTCCGAGGAGGAGAAGGCCGGGCTGGCCGCCCACGTCGGCGCCCAGCCGGGCGACTGCGTCTTCTTCGCGGCGGGCCCGGTGAAGTCGAGCCGGGCCCTCCTCGGTGCCGCGCGGCTCGAGATCGGCCGCCGCTGCGGCCTCATCGACGAGTCGGCGTTCGCCTTCACCTGGGTCGTCGACGCGCCGCTGTTCGAGCCCGCGAGCGACGCGGTCGCCAGCGGTGACGTCGCGGTCGGCGCGGGCGCCTGGACGGCCGTGCACCACGCGTTCACCAGCCCGAAGCCGGAGTTCCTCGACACCCTCGAGGAGGACCCGGGTGCGGCGCTCGCCTACGCCTACGACATCGTCTGCAACGGCAGCGAGCTCGGTGGCGGGTCGATCCGTATCCACCGCGAGGACGTGCAGAAGCGCGTCTTCTCCGTGATGGGCATCGAGGAGGAGGAGGCGCAGGAGAAGTTCGGCTTCCTGCTCGACGCCTTCAAGTACGGCGCGCCGCCGCACGGCGGCATCGCCGTGGGCATGGACCGCATCTGCGCGATCCTCGCCGGCGCCGACTCGATCCGTGACGTGATCGCGTTCCCGAAGTCCGGAGGAGGGTTCGACCCGCTCACCGCAGCTCCTGCGCCGATCACTCCGGAGCAGCGCAAGGAGGCCGGTGTCGACGCCCAGCCGGCGGAAGATTCCGAGGCGAAGGCCTGATCGACGGGACGCTTCTGTCTCGGCGGTCGTGTCCAGATCGTTACGTCCGAGTGACCGTAGTGCGCGGGCACGTGACATAGAGTCGCCACCGCGCCCGGCGCCCGCCTGGGGTGCCGATGTTGTGTGAAAGGCAGTGCATGAGCGACCTCGAGACCCACGGCGCGGTCAGCGCCGGGACGGTGTCGGCCGAAGGAGCCCCCGCTGCAGCCATCGAGGGCAAGTCGCCGTTCCAGCTGGCCATGGGCCGCCTGCGGCGGGACAAGCTCACCATGGTGGCCCTCGGGTTCGTCGTCACCTACGTCGTGGCCGCCATCGTCGCGCCGATCGCGGTGAAGGTGGGGATCATCGATCCCTACAAGACCAACCAGGACCTGATCGGGCCGGACTACGTGCCGATCGGCGCCTGGGGCGGGATGTCGTGGGACCACCCGCTCGGCGTCGAGCCCGGCATCGGCCGCGACACGCTGGCGCGCCTCTGGTACGGCCTGACCTTCTCGCTCGGCATCGCGCTCACCGCGACCCTGATCTCGATCGGCCTCGGCGTGATCATCGGCATCGTCAGCGGCGCCGCCGGCGGCAAGACCGACGCCGTGCTGGGCCGGCTGACCGACCTCACGCTCGCCTTCCCGCAGACGCTGATGGTGCTGGCCCTGGCCAGCCTCGGCATCGCCTTCATCACCAACTCCCTGCACATCCCCGCCGGCGACCTGGCGAACGCCGTCTACGTGACCGCGATCCTCGGGCTCTTCGGCTGGACCGGCGTCAGTCGCCTGATCCGCGGGCAGGTGCTCTCGATCCGAGAACGCGAGTTCGTCGAGGCGGCGAAGATGATCGGGGCCTCGCGCGGGCGGATCTACTTCAAGGAGATCCTGCCGAACCTCTGGGCGCCGATCCTCATCACCTTCACCCTCTACATGCCGGTCTTCGTCTCGGCCGAGGCGGCGCTGAGCTTCCTGGGTGTCGGCATCAAGCCGCCGACCCCGACGCTCGGCAACATCTTGGCGTCGTCGCTGAACTACGCGCAGGGCGACTTCGTCTTCTTCTTCGCCCCGGCCGCCCTCATCGCGATCATCGTCGTCTCGTTCAACCTGCTCGGCGACGGCCTGCGCGACGCGCTCGACCCCAAGGCCGATCGTTGATCCCGCTCGTCACGAGCGCCCCCAGATGTCGGCGACACAAAGTCGTCGCACGTGCCGCCACTTGCCTGGCGTGTCACACACCGAAGGAGAAGTAATGCCCAACTATCTGAAGCGGATGCTGGCCGTTGGTGCGGCCGCATCGCTCGCTCTGGGTCTGGCTGCCTGTGGCGGCAGCGACGACTCGGACTCGCCGAGTACGCCCGGTGACGGCGGCAACGCCGAGGCCGGCGGCACGCTGTACTACCTGCAGCACTACCCCTTCGAGAGCGCCGACCCCCAGCGCATCTACTACGGTCTCGAGCTCGCGAACTACCGCCGCCTGCTCTACCGCGGCCTGGTGGCGTTCCCGATCACCGAGGACGCCGAGGAGGGTGCGACCCCGCAGCCCGACCTGGCCACCGACACCGGCACCGCGAACGAGGACGCCACCGAGTGGACGTTCACGATCAAGGACGGCGTGAAGTGGGAGGACGGCACCGACATCACGTGTGAGGACTTCCGCTACGGCGCGTCGCGGGTCTTCGCCAACGACCTGATCACCGGTGGCCCGAACTACATCCTCAGCTACCTCGACGTCAAGGACTACCCGGGTCCGTACAAGGCCACCGACGCCCAGCAGGCGGCCTTCGACAAGGCGATCGAGTGTGATGGCAAGACCATCACCTACAAGTTCAACAAGCCGTGGGCCGACTTCCCGCTGGCCGTGGCCGGCCTGTCGATGATGGACCCGTACAAGGAGTCCTTCGACGAGGGTGCGAAGTCGACCTGGAAGGTCCTCTCGAACGGTCCTTACAAGGTCGAGGGCGGCGTCTGGGACAAGAACAAGGGCGCGACCCTGGTCCGCAACGAGGCCTACGACCCGGCCACCGATGACGAGTCGCTGCGCATGGCGCTGCCGGACACCATCGAGTACCAGATCAACCCGTCGGACACCTCGATCGAGCTGATCATCGACCGCATGATCGCGGACGCGGGCAACGACCAGTACGCCGTCGCGGCGCCGAACATCCCCCCGACGCGCTACAGCCAGATCCAGGGTCCGGTCGCTGACCGGGCGGTGAGCACCAGCTCGCCGTACAACTTCTACCTGGTGCCGAACATGAAGACCCTGACCGACGTCAAGGTCCGCCAGGCCCTGGCCGCGGCGATCGACCTCGACGGTGTCGTGAAGGCCCGTGGTGGCGAGTACGCCGCCTACCGCGCCGAGTCGATCGTCAACGAGGGTGTCGGCGGCTACGTGCCGAACCCGGCCTTCACCGACCTGCCCTCCGGCGGCGACGTGGACGCTGCCAAGGCGCTCCTCGAGGAGGCCGGCGTCAAGACGCCGTACGCCATCAACTTCACCTACGCCGCGAGCGACACCAACGACCAGATCGCGGCCGTGCTGAAGGAGAACTGGGACGCTGCGGGCTTCGACACCACGCTGGACCCGCTGACCGACACCTACTACGACGTCATCTCCCGCCCGGAGAAGGACGCCGACGTGATGATGGCCGGCTGGGGTGCTGACTGGCCGTCGGCGATGACGGTCATCCCGCCGCTGTTCGACAGCCGCCCGAACTTCTCCTCCACCACCTGTGGTCAGGACTACGGCTGCTACGAGAGCGACGAGTTCAACGCGATCGTCGACAAGGCTGCGAACTCGACCGACATCGACGAGCAGAACGGCTACCTCCAGGAGGCCGACGCCAAGCTGGGCGAGGACGTCGCGTACATCCCGCTCTACATCCTGAAGAACTACTACCTGCGTGGTTCCAAGGTGACCGGCTACGTCGTCACCCCGTCCACCTCGATGTACCCCGACCTGGGCGCCATCGGCGTGGAGCAGTGAGCGTAGGCTCCCTGAGTTCCACCTAGCGTGAAGTAGTACCTGAAGTACAGAAGCCGGGTGGGCGGTGCTCGCACCGCCCACCCGGCCTCACTCCGTGCCACCATGGATCGGGCGCGCCACCGCTCGCCCGGACTGTCCGCCACACCACACCCCGGCCTCACCCAGGCTGGTCCTCCACCTGAATCGAGAACTTCCGGTGATCGCATACACCGTCAGGCGCCTCTTGATGGGTCTGGTGCTGATCCTCGCGCTGACGTTCTTCACCTACGTGCTGTTCTTCGCGGTTCCGTCGGACCCGGCGAAGCAGGCATGCGGCAAGAACTGCAACGAGGAGCAGATCGAGCAGACCCGGATCGCGCTGGGCTACGACAAGCCCTGGGTCAACCAGTGGACCGACTTCCTCAAGGGCGTCGTCCAGGGCCGTCAGTACCCCGCCGACGAGGAGCTGCGCGCGAACAACCCGCAGCTCGTCACCGACTGTGAAGCGCCCTGCATGGGCTTCTCGTTCGTCAACCAGAAGACGGTGAACGAGCTCATCGCGGGTGCGCTCCCCATCACGGCCTCGATCGCGCTCGTCGCGCTGGTCATGTGGGTGTTGGGCGGCGTGCTCTTCGGCATCATCGCGGCGATGACCAAGGGCTCCTTCCTGGATCGCGGGCTGGTCGGCCTGACGCTGATCGCCTACGCGTTCCCCTCCTTCTTCATCGGCAAGTTCCTGATCACCTACGTGAGCATCAAGTGGGGACTGGTCGACTACCCGGTCTACAAGACCATCGCCGAGGGCGGGTTCTTCGGCTGGCTGACGGCGCTGTTCCTGCCGGCGCTGACCCTGGCCCTGCTGTACATGGCCGGCTACGTCCGCATCACGCGGTCCTACGTCCTGGAGTCGCTGAGCGAGGACTACATCCGCACCGCGAAGTCCAAGGGCGTCAAGAACCGCGTCGTGATCACCAAGCACGCCCTGCGCGCCGCGCTGACGCCGCTGGTCACGCTGGTCGGCCTCGACTTCGCCGCCTTGATGGGCGGAGCGCTCATCACCGAGAACGTGTTCTCCTACAACGGTCTCGGCGTGATCGCGTTCCAGGCCTACGGTGCCGACGACCTGCCGACGATGGTGGGCCTGGTCATCCTGACCGGCGCCTTCGTGATCGTGGCGAACGTGGTCGTCGACATCCTGTACGCCGTCATCGACCCGCGCGTCCGCCTGGGCTAGAGGGAGTTCTCGTGAGCAACGCATTCCTGTCGGTGGAGGACCTCAAGGTCCACTTCCCGACGATCGACGGTGTCGTGAAGGCCACCGACGGCCTCTCCTACACCGTCGAGAAGGGCAAGACCCTCGGCATCGTGGGCGAGTCCGGCTCGGGCAAGTCGGTGTCCAGCTCCGCGATCATGGGGCTGCACCGGGGCACCAACGCCCAGGTCAGCGGCAAGATCGTGGTCGACGGCACCGACCTGCTGACGCTCTCCGACGAGGAGATGCGCAAGCGGCGCGGCCGGGAGGTGGCGATGATCTTCCAGGACCCGCTCTCGGCGATGCACCCCTACTACACGGTCGGCAACCAGATCGCCGAGGCCTACCGGGTGCACCACGACGTCAGCAAGAAGGCGGCCCGCACGCGGACCATCGAGATGCTCGACCGCGTCGGGATCCCGCAGCCGGACCGCCGCGTGGACGACTACCCGCACCAGTTCTCCGGCGGCATGCGCCAGCGCGCGATGATCGCGATGGGGCTGATCAACAACCCCAGCCTGCTCATTGCCGACGAGCCGACCACGGCCCTCGACGTGACGGTGCAGGCCCAGATCCTCGACCTCCTCCAGGACCTCCAGAAGGAGTTCGAGTCGGCGGTCATCATCATCACCCACGACCTCGGGGTCATCGCGGAGATGGCCGACGACGTGCTGGTGATGTACGCCGGCCGGGCCGTCGAGTACGGCACGACCAAGGAGATCCTGACGCACCCCGAGATGCCCTACACCTGGGGCCTGCTCTCGAGCGTCCCGGACGTGAGCGGTGACACCTCGGCACAGCTGATCCCGATCCCGGGCAACCCGCCGAGCCTCCTCACGCCGCCGACCGGCTGTGCCTTCCACCCCCGGTGCCTGCACCGCGACAAGGTGCCGGGCGACCTGTGCTTCACGACGCTGCCGGAGCTCGTGCCCGGTCACCGCAGCGAGGGCCACCTCAAGCGGTGCCACCTGGCCGACCCCGACGCCGTCTACGAGAGAGAAGTGCTCCCGGAGATCGCTCCGGAGCTGGTGGAGGAACGA
>JAEZKN010000320.1 GCA_023415395.1 Actinomycetes bacterium | reverse complement strand
GGTTTGGTCACCAACCGCAACATTTCGGCCGCTGAACCTGCGGTTGGTGACCAAACCGCGGAGATTCCGGCCGTGGGTCAGGCGGTGCGGACGGCCCGGATGATCTTGCGGCGCAGGATGACGCGACGGGTGCCGTCGGCACCGATGCGGACCCGGTCGAGCTCCCAGCCGCCGTGCTCGGCGCGCTCGACGAGGAGCTTGGTGACCACGTTGCGTGAGAACTCCCGGGAGAAGGTGACCTTCTCGAACTCCCACTCCACCCCGCGACCGGGGGGACGTCGCAACGCACGGGTCATGCTGCCTCCTCGCCTCGGCTCATTCTGCCGAGACGTCGTCGAGGGCGGTCGCGATCTCGTCAGGCAGGACCAGCTCCTCGACGCCGAGCGCACCGCGCAGCTGGGCGGCGGTGCGGGCGCCGAGGATCGGGGCGGTGACCCCGGGACGGTCGCGGACCCAGGCGAGCGCCACCTCGAGCGGGGTCCAGCCCAGCCCGTCGGCGGCGCGGGCGACGGCCTCGACGATGCCTGCGGAGCGGTCGTCGAGGTAGGCGCCGACGAAGTTCGAGAAGTGCTGCGACGCCGCGCGGGAGTCCGACGGCGTCCCGGAGCGGTACTTCCCGGTGAGGACGCCCCGTCCCAGCGGCGACCACGGCAGCACGCCGAGCCCGAGCGCCCGGGCCGCGGGGACGACCTCCAGCTCGACCGCGCGGTTGAGCAGGGAGTACTCCACCTGGGTCGAGGCCAGCGGGACCCGGCCCGGCAGCGCGCGCTGCCAGGTGGCCGCCTGCGCGGTCTGCCAGCCGGCGTAGTTCGAGATGCCGACGTACGACGCCCGCCCCGTGCCGACCGCCGTGTCGAGCGCGGCGAGGGTCTCCTCGATCGGGGTCTCGTCGGACCAGATGTGCACCTGCCACAGGTCGACGTGGCCGACCCCGAGCCGGCGCAGCGAGGCGTCGAGCGTGGTGAGCAGGTGGCCGCGCGAGGTGTTGTACTCCCGGCCACCGCGCCGGGCGCTGATGCCGGCCTTGGTGGCGAGCACGACCTCGTCGCGAGCCACGACGTCGCCGATCAGCCTGCCGATCAGCTCCTCCGACGCACCGGCGCCGTACCCGGCGGCGGTGTCGATGAAGGTCCCGCCGGCCTCGGCGAAGGCGATCAGCTGGTCGCGTGCCTCGTGCTCGTCGGTGTCCCGTCCCCAGGTCATCGTGCCGAGCCCCAGACGGGACACGGACAGGCCGGTCGCACCGACTCGCCTCTGCTGCATGGCGACAAGGTAGTCGGCACCGCCTCGGCGGGGGTCTCCGGCACGCCCACGCGCGCCCCGTAGAGTTCCCGCCCGTGGTCGACTTCCTCCAGGCCGTGGTCCTCGGGATCCTCCAGGGACTCACGGAGTTCCTGCCGATCTCCAGCAGCGCGCACCTGCGGATCTTCCCCGAGCTCTTCGGCTGGGGCGACCCGGGCGCGGCCTTCACCGCGGTGGTCCAGATCGGCACCGAGCTGGCGGTGCTGCTCTACTTCCGCAAGGACATCTGGCGGATCGCCTCGATGTGGCTCCGGTCGCTGGTGCACGCGGAGTACCGGGGCCACCTCGACGCCCGGATGGGGTGGTTCATCATCCTGGGCTCGCTGCCCATCGTCGTGATCGGCATCGCCCTCAAGGACGTGATCGAGGAGGACTTCCGCAGCCTCTGGATCATCGGCGCCATGCTCATCGTGATGGGCATCGTCCTCGGCATCGCCGACCGCATCGGCAGCACCGACAAGACGCTCAAGCAGCTCACGCTCCGCGATGCTCTCCTCATGGGCTTCGCGCAGGCGCTCGCCCTCATCCCCGGCGTCTCCCGCTCGGGCGCCACCTTGTCGATGGGCCGCTTCCTCGGCTACGACCGCGAGACGGCCACCCGCTACGCCTTCCTGCTGGCCATCCCGGCCGTCATCGGTGCGGGTCTCTTCGAGCTGAAGGAGATCCCGCACGGCGACAACCTCTACGGGTGGGGGCCGACCATCGCGGCGACGGTCGTCTCCTTCGTCGTCGGGTACGCCGCCATCGCCTGGCTGCTGAAGTTCGTGACCACCCACAGCTACACGCCGTTCGTGCTCTACCGGATCGGCCTCGGTTCGCTGGTGCTCGTCCTCGTCGCGGCCGGCGTCATCGCCGCCTGACGGGTCGGCTCACCCGCGGCTCACCGGCGGGGTCAGAGCCACCCGGACTTCTTGAACAGCACCCACAGCAGGGCCGCCGAGACGGTCATCAGCACGAGCGCGAACGGGTAGCCGAAGGTCCAGTCCAGCTCGGGCATGTACTTGAAGTTCATGCCGTAGATCCCGGCGATCAGCGTCGGCACCACGATCAGCGCCGCGCCCGCGGAGATCTTGCGCATGTCGTCGTTCTGCTGCAGCGAGATCTGGGCGGTGTAGGCGTCGAACGCCGTGGAGAGCAGGGAGTCCAAGGAGTCCACCGTCTCCGCGGCCCGGGCGAGGTGGTCGGCGACGTCGCGGAAGAACGGCGTCGCCTTCTCGGGCACCACGCTCACCCCGCCGGCGGCCACGCGGGCGACCGGCTCGCGCAGCGGGAGCACGGCGCGGCGTACCTCGGCGAGCTCGCGCTTGAGGATGTAGATGCGGCTCGAGTCGTCGGTCCGTCCGGCGGAGAAGACCGACGTCTCGATCTCGTCGACGTCGACCACCAGCTCGTCGACGACGTCGAGGTACTCGTCCACGACCCGGTCGATCACGGCGTAGAGCACACCGCCCGGCCCGTGCGAGATCACCGTGCGGCTCGCCTCGAGCTCCTCGCGGGCGGAGTGGAGCTCGTTGCCCTGGCCGTGGCGGACGGTCACCACGAAGTCCTCACCCACGAACATCGCGATCTCCCCGGTCTCGACGGCGTCGTGGGCGTCGACGTACCAAAGCGTCTTGAGCACCAGGAAGACCATGTCGCCGAAGCGCTCCAGCTTCGGGCGCTGGTGGGCCTGGACCGCGTCCTCGACGGCGAGCGGGTGCAGCCCGAAGACGTCGGCGACCTCGCTGATCTCCTCCTCGGTGGGCTCGTGGAGGCCGATCCAGACGAAGTCGCCCGCGCGGTCCGCTCGGGAGCGCAGTTCCCGCCAGTGCGTGCCGGACTCGGCACGGTGCCCGTCCCGGTAGAGCGCGCAGTCGACGATCACCTCTTCACCGTAGTCCCACTACGCTCGCCGGCATGGCAACCGTGGTCCTCGTGCGTCACGGCCGGACGACGGCCAACTCGGCCGGCACCCTCGCCGGCCGGCTGCCCGGCGTGCGTCTCGACGACACCGGAGCCGAGCAGGCGGCGCGGACGGGGGAGCGGCTCGCCGCCGTGCCGCTGGCCGGCGTCGTCAGCAGCCCGCTGGAGCGGTGCAAGCAGACCGCGAAGGCGATCGTGAAGGCCCACCCCGGGTCACCGCGCCTGACCACCGAGCGGGGCATCACCGAGTGCGACTACGGCGAGTGGTCGGGCCGCCCGATCCGCGAGCTGGCGAAGGAGAAGCTCTGGTCGGTGGTGCAGGCGCAGCCCTCGGCCGCGACCTTCCCGGGTGGGGAGTCCATGATCGCGATGCAGGCCCGCTCGGTGACCGCGGTACGCCGTCTGGACGCGGCCTTCGAGGCCGAGCACGGCCCGGGCGCGGTCTGGGTGGCGGTGAGCCACGGCGACGTGATCAAGTCGGTGCTCGCCGACGCGCTGGGCCTGCACCTCGACCTCTTCCAGCGGCTGCACGTGGACCCCGCCTCGATCTCGATCGTGCGCTACACCGAGACCCGGCCGTTCGTGCTCGCGACCAACACCCACGCCGGCGACCTGGCCTGGCTCGCCCCGCCGCCGAAGAATCAGGCGAGGAAGAAGGGCGCACGGAGCAAGCCGTCGAGCGACGCGGTGGTCGGCGGTGGCGCCGGCCCTTCGCCGACCCACTAGGTTGAGGGACATGCCCGTCGTCCACGGATTCGACCCCCCGGAGCGCTTCGTCGCCGGCACCGTCGGCCCGCCCGGACAGCGCACCTTCTTCCTCCAGGCCCGCTCCGGGTCCCGGGTCGTGAGCGTGGCCCTGGAGAAGCAGCAGGTCCAGGCGCTGGCCGAGCGCATCGACGAGCTGCTCGACGAGGTCATGGCGAGCAACCCGGCCGACAGCCTGATCCCTGCGGTCGCGCCGCTCGGGCTGGAGGACACCGACCCGC
The DNA here is from genome assembly GCA_023415395.1 of Actinomycetes bacterium. Lineage (GTDB taxonomy): Bacteria > Actinomycetota > Actinomycetes > Propionibacteriales > Nocardioidaceae > Nocardioides. The sequence goes on along the minus strand of JAEZKN010000320.1, from coordinate 6,065 downwards.
TGGAGCAGCCGATCGAGGAGGAGTTCCGCGCCGGCACCATGACGCTGTCGTGGGACCCCGACGACCAGCGCCTGGTGATCGAGGTCTTCCCCTTCACCGAGGCCGCCGTGGTGACGCCCGACCAGCTCGACGAGGACTTCGAGGAGCCCGAGCCGGACGAGGTCTTCGTGGTGCGGCTCCCGCCGGGCCCGGCCCGCGCGTTCGTCAAGCGGGCCGAGCAGGTCCTCGACGCCGGCCGGCCGAGCTGCCCCTTCTGCGGCAACCCGATCGACCCGGACGGCCACCTGTGCGTCCGCGCCAACGGCTTCCGGCGCCGCGACCCGTGAGCGAGCCCGACCTCGTGGAGGGCGAGCTCGTCCTCCACGGACGGATCATGCCCGCCTCCAACGCCACGTTCGTGGGCGAGATCGACGGTGTCCGGGTCGTCTACAAGCCGGTCGCCGGCGAGCGCCCGTTGTGGGACTTCCCCGACGGCACGCTCGCCGACCGGGAGCGTGCGGCGTACCTCGTCTCCGAGGTCACCGGCTGGGACGTCGTCCCCGAGACCTGGCTGCGCGACGGGCCCCACGGGCGCGGCATGGTGCAGCGCTGGCAGGAGCCCGACAGCGACCAGGTCGCGGTCACACTGGTGCCCGCGGGCACCGTGCCGGAGGGCTGGCGCCACGTCTTCGACGGCCTGGACCAGCAGGACCGCCCGATCTCGCTGATCCACGAGGACTCCACGCCCCTGCGGCGGATGGCGATCTTCGACATCGTCGTCAACAACGCCGACCGCAAGGGCGGGCACGTGCTGGAGATGACCGACGGGCACCGGTACGGCGTCGACCACGGCGTCACCTTCCACGCCGAGCACAAGCTCCGCACGGTGCTGTGGGGCTGGCAGGGCGAGCCGCTCACCTCCGAGGAGCAGACCGTCGTGCGCCGCGTCGCGGACGAGGCGCGCAGCGCGCTGGGAGACGTCCTCGCCGACCACCTCAGCGACGTCGAGGTCGAGGCGCTGGTCCGCCGGTGCGAGCGTCTGGCCGAGCGCGCGGTGATGCCGCAGCCGCGGGGAGAGTGGCCGGCGATCCCGTGGCCGCCGTTCTGAGGGCCAGTCGCTAGGCTTCGCGACATGCGCGCCTGGCCGTCCCCGGAGATCCCGACCCTGTCCGTCCCGGGTCCGGCGGTCGTCCTGCACGACACCGCCACCGGTGGTCCCGTCACCGTCACCCCGGAGGGCGCGGCGCGCCTCTACGTCTGCGGCATCACGCCGTACGACGCCACCCACCTGGGCCACGCGAACACCTACGTCGCCTTCGACCTCCTCAACCGGGCGTGGCGCAACGCCGGTCACGCGGTCACCTACGTCCAGAACGTCACCGACGTCGACGACCCGCTGCTCGAGCGTGCGGAGAAGGTGCACGTCGACTGGGTCGAGCTGGCCGAGCGCGAGACCGAGCTCTTCCGCCAGGACATGACCGCGCTGCGGGTCCTCCCGCCCGACCACTACATCGGTGCCGTCGAGTCGATCCCGCTGGTGATCGACCTGATCCAGCGCCTCGACGCCGCCGGGTCGATCTACCGCGTCGAGGAGGACCTCTACTTCTCGGTGACGGCCGACCCCGCGTTCGGCGCCGAGTCGGGGTTGACCCGGGAGCAGATGCTCGAGATCTATCCCGAGCGCGGGGGAGACCCAGAACGCCCCGGCAAGAAGGACCCCCTCGACTGCGTGGTCTGGCGCGGCGAGCGCCCGGGCGAGCCGTCCTGGGAGAGCCCCTTCGGCCCCGGCCGACCGGGCTGGCACGTCGAGTGCACCGCGATCGCGCAGGAGCACCTCGGCGGCGCGTTCGACGTCCAGGGCGGCGGCAGCGACCTGGTCTTCCCGCACCACGAGATGTGCGCGGGCCACGCCCAGGTCGCCGTCCCGGGTACGCCGTTCGCGCGGGTCTACAGCCACGGCGGCATGGTCGGCTACGACGGCGAGAAGATGTCGAAGTCGCGCGGCAACCTGGTCTTCGTCTCCGCGCTGCGCAACAGCGACGTCGACCCGATGGCCATCCGCCTGGCGCTGATGCGGCACCACTACCGCACCGACTGGGAGTGGACCGACGAGCAGCTCTGGACGGCCGTCGACGACGTCGACCGCTGGCGCCGCGCCCTGTCGCTCGGTGCCGGCGCTCCGGCCGCGCCTGTGGTCACCGAGGTCCTCGCCGCCCTCGCCGACGACCTCGATGCACCCCGCGCCACGGCCGCGGTCGACCGCTGGGTCGCCGCCACCCTCGCCACCGACGGTCTCGCCGACACCAGCGACCCCGACGCCGCCAGCGAGATGCTGAAGCTGCTCGACGCCGCCCTCGGCCTCGCGATCTGGATGCGCTGAGACCCGGCTCCTGGGCCCGTCAGGGGTGCGGTTTGGTCACCAACCGCAGAGATCCGGGCCGAAATGTTGCGGTTGGTGACCAAACCGCGACGTCCTGGCCGACCTGACTCACGGACCTACTCGTCGCCCCCGCGACGCTTGAGGTAGCGCTCGAACTCCCGCGCAATGGCCTCACCGGACGCCTCGGGCAGGTCGGTGGTGTCCCGGGTCTCCTCGAGCGCGCGGACGTAGTCGGCGACGTCCTCGTCCTCCTCGGCGAGCTCGTCGACGCCGCGCTCCCAGGCGCGGGCGTCCTCGGGCAGGTCGCCGAGCGGGATGGACGCCTCGAGGAGGTCCTCGAGCTGGCCGAGCAGCGCGAGGGTGGCCTTGGGGCACGGCGGCTGGGCGACGTAGTGCGGCACCGCGGCCCAGTAGGACACCGCGGGCACGTCGAGCAGGGCGCAGGCGTCCTGGAAGACACCGACGATGCCGGTGGGGCCCTCGTAGGTCGACTGCTCGAGCTTGAGCCGGTCGACGAACTCGGGCTCCGTGGCCGTCCCGGTCACCGGGATGGGTCGGGTGTGGGGGGTGTCGGCCAGCAGCGCACCGAGCGTGACGACCATCCCGCCGCCGAGCTCGTCGACCGCGGCGATGACCTCGGCGCAGAACTGCCGCCAGCGCATGTTGGGCTCGATGCCGCGCACGAGGATGACGTCGCGGTCGAGCTCCGGCGGGGAGGCGATCGCGATCCGCGTGGTCGGCCAGGTGATCCTGCGGTGGCCGCTGTCGTCGGTGCCGACGTAGGGCCGGTTGACCTGGAAGTCGTAGAAGTCCTCGGGGTCGACGGCACCGACGACCCGCGCGTCCCACACGCGGATCAGGTGGTCCACGACCGACGAGGCGGCGTCGGCGGCGTCGTTCCAGCCCTCGAAGGCGGCGATGACGATGGGGTCCACCAGGTCGGGGACGTCCTCGAGCTCGATCACCTCTCCAGCCTAGTCCGGCCCACGATTTCTCCCCGGGAGACGCCCGGTGTCACGATCTGGGAAGGCAGTCCAGTCCGTGGACTGGGTACCTACGCTGGAAGCCCGAGAGGAGTCCTGTTGACCCAGTCCCCGCAGCCCGTGTGGCGCCCCGACGCCACCGACGCCCTGGTCCGCACCCTGGAGGAGCGGATCATGGTGATCGACGGCGCCATGGGCACCGCCATCCAGCGCGACCGGCCCGACGAGGCCGGCTACCGCGGCGAGCGGTTCGCGGACTGGCCCCAGGACCTGGTCGGCAACAACGACCTCCTGACGCTGACGCAGCCCGAGATCATCGCGAGCATCCACCGCGAGTACCTCGAGGCGGGCGCCGACATCATCGAGACCAACACGTTCAACGCGAACGCCGTCTCACTCGGCGACTACGACATGGCCGAGCTCGCCTACGAACTCAACCTCGAGGCCGCGCGGCTCGCCCGCACGGCCGTCGACGCCGTCGCCACCGACGAGCACCCGAGGTACGTCGCCGGGGCGCTCGGCCCCACGACCCGGACCGCCTCGATCTCGCCCGACGTCAACGCCCCGGGCGCGCGCAACGTGGTGTTCGAGCAGCTCGTCGAGGCCTACCTCACCGCCGCCCGCGGCCTCGTCGACGGGGGCAGCGACCTGATCGTCATCGAGACGATCTTCGACACGCTCAACGCGAAGGCCGCGATCTTCGCCGTCGAGCAGCTCTTCGACGAGGCCGGCCGCCGCTGGCCGGTCATCGTCTCCGGCACGATCACCGACGCCTCCGGCCGCACCCTCTCGGGCCAGACCACCGAGGCGTTCTGGAACTCCGTGCGCCACGTCCGCCCGCTCGCCATCGGCCTGAACTGCGCGCTCGGCGCCAAGGAGATGCGCCCTTACATCGCGGAGATGTCGCGCATCGCCGACACGTTCGTCTCGTGCTACCCGAACGCCGGGCTGCCCAACGCCTTCGGCGAGTACGACGAGGCCGCGGCCGAGACCGCCGCGGTCATCGCGGAGTTCGCGGAGGCCGGGTTCGTGAACCTGGTCGGCGGCTGCTGCGGTACGACGCCCGCCCACATCGCAGCCATCGCCGGAGCGGTCGAGGGGAAGCAGCGGCGTACCGTCCCCGAGATCGCCCCCGCCATGCGGCTGTCGGGCCTCGAGCCCTTCACGATCGACGACGACAGCCTGTTCGTGAACGTCGGCGAGCGCACGAACATCACCGGGTCGGCGCGCTTCCGCAACCTGATCAAGGCCGGTGACTACGACACCGGGCTCACCGTCGCCGCCCAGCAGGTCGAGAACGGCGCGCAGGTCATCGACGTCAACATGGACGAGGGCATGATCGACGGCGTCGCCGCGATGGACCGCTTCCTCAAGCTGGTCGCGAGCGAGCCCGACATCAGCCGGGTCCCGGTGATGGTCGACTCCTCCAAGTGGGAGGTCATCGAGGCGGGCCTGCGTTGCGTGCAGGGCAAGCCGATCGTGAACTCGATCTCGCTCAAGGAGGGCGAGGAGAAGTTCGTCGAGCAGGCGCGCCTGTGCCGGCGCTATGGCGCGGCCGCGGTCGTCATGGCCTTCGACGAGGACGGCCAGGCCGACAACCTCGACCGCCGTACCGCGATCTGCGAGCGGGCCTACCGGATCCTCGTGGACCAGGTCGGCTTCCCGCCCGAGGACATCATCTTCGACCCGAACGTCTTCGCGGTCGCGACCGGCATCGAGGAGCACGCGTCGTACGGCCGCGACTTCATCGAGGCCACGCGCTGGATCAAGCAGAACCTGCCCGGGGCCAAGGTGTCCGGCGGCATCTCGAACGTGAGCTTCTCCTTCCGCGGCAACAACCCGGTCCGCGAGGCCATCCACGCGGTCTTCCTCTTCCACGCGATCGAGGCCGGCCTCGACATGGGGATCGTGAACGCCGGCGCGCTAGTGCCCTACACCGAGGTCGAGCCCGAGCTGCGCGAGCGGATCGAGGACGTGGTGCTCAACCGGCGGCCGGACGCCGCCGAGCGGCTGCTCGAGATCGCCGAGGAGCACAACAAGGCCGGTGAGGCCGTCGAGGCGGCTGCGGAGGAGTGGCGCTCGCTCCCGGTCGGCGAGCGGATCACGCACGCGCTGGTGAAGGGCATCGACGGCTTCGTCGAGGACGACACCGAGGAGCTCCGCCAGGAGATCGCGGCCCGGGGCGGGCGCCCGATCGAGGTCATCGAGGGCCCGCTGATGGACGGCATGAACGTCGTCGGCGACCTCTTCGGCGCCGGCAAGATGTTCCTCCCGCAGGTGGTCAAGAGCGCGCGGGTGATGAAGCGCGCCGTGGCCTACCTGATCCCCTACATCGAGGAGGAGAAGGCCGCCGACCCGGCGTTGGCGGCGCAGAAGGAGACCAACGGCACCATCGTCATGGCGACGGTGAAGGGCGACGTGCACGACATCGGCAAGAACATCGTCGGCGTGGTGCTGCAGTGCAACAACTACGAGGTGATCGACCTCGGGGTGATGGTGCCCGCCCAGAAGATCCTCGACGCGGCCCAGGAGCACCAGGCCGACATCATCGGCCTGTCCGGGCTGATCACGCCCTCGCTCGACGAGATGGTCAACTTCGCCTCCGAGATGCAGCGGCTCGGCCTCGACCTGCCGCTGCTCATCGGCGGCGCCACCACCTCGCGGGCCCACACCGCGGTGAAGATCGACCAGAAGTACGACGGCCCGGTGGTGTGGGTCAAGGA
>JAEZKN010000424.1 GCA_023415395.1 Actinomycetes bacterium | reverse complement strand
CGCGGTCCCCATCTGGGCGGGGACGCGCGGCGCCCGATCCGGGCCGCCGAGGACGACGACGGCCACGCCGTCGTCGATCTCGAGGTGCACGGAGGCGGCCGGCCCGGCCGCGCCGGAACCGCGCGTCATCGGTGCTGGTAGCGCGGAGGGCGCTTCTCGAGGAAGGCCGCGGTCGCCTCGAGCCGGTCGGCGGTCAGGCCCGTGATGACCTGCTGGCGGTTCTCCAGCTCGATGGCCGCCTCCAGCGACGGGATGTCCAGGGCGAGCCACATGCCCTGCTTGGTCAGCTCGACCGAGGCCGGCGGGTTGAGCGCGATCTCGGCCGCCTTGGCGAGGGCCGCCTCGAGCAGGTGCGCGCCGTCGACGACGTCGGTGACCAGGCCCATCTCGCGGGCCTCCTCCGCCTCGAAGACGCGCCCGGTGAGCATCAGCTCGTGGGCGCGGGCCGCCCCCACCAGGCGGGGAAGGAGCCAGGAAACGCCGAGATCGCAGGCGGAGAAGCCGGCTCGGATGAACGAGACGCCGAACTTCGCGGTGGTGCTGGCGATCCGCAGGTCGCTGCCGCAGGCGAGGGCGAGTCCCCCGCCGGCTGCCGCCCCGTTCACGGCCGCGATGACCGGCTGGGGGAGGCGGTGCAGCTGGAGCACGAGTCCCGCGAGGTCGCGCTGCCGGGCCAGCGCGGCGAGGGGGAGGCCACGCTCCGCCTCGAGCTGCCCCTCGTCGCCGTAGCCGGTGAGGTCGAGCCCCGCGCAGAAGGCGCGACCGGCGCCGGTGAGCACGACGGCCCGGCAGGACCGGTCCGCGGCGATGTCGCGGAGGGTGGCTCCGAGTGCCGCGACCAGGTCCACGGTCATGGCGTTGAGGGCGTGAGGTCGGTTCAAGGTCACGACCCGGACGCCGTGGCGCGCATCGCGTGTCGTGACCGGCTCGGACGCGGCAGCCGGCATGGGTCGTCCTTCCGTCAGTTTTCTGAGTGAATCTCAGATTAACCCGTGAGATCCGTTGACACGCCCATGTGACTGCGATTACATACCGCTCGTCTGATGGATCGTCAGACATCGCGAATGGCCGATCGCCGTGCCTCGGAACTCCGTGTCGACCCGGCCCAGCGGATCCCAGCCGAGAGAGGACTTGAGATGACCAGAGGGCGACTGAAGGCGGGTGCCGTGTTCGTCACGGCGGCGCTGCTGCTCACTGCCTGCGGTGGGGGCGGCGACGAGGACGACAAGGGCGCGACCGACACGTCGGCGTCGTCGGATGCGTCGTCGGGAGCGTCGAGCGAGGACGCCGCGGCGGCCGTCGAGGCGCTGCTCGCGGGCGACGTGGAGTTCCCCATGCCCACCGAGGAGGTCGACCCCGGCTCCCACGAGGTCGCGGTGATCACCAGCGGCCTCGCCTCCCCGGGGCCCGCCGTGCTCGCCGAGAACGCCGTCGAGGCGATCGAGGCGATCGGCTGGACGGCGGACGCGCCGGGTGACGGCAAGTTCACGCCGACGACCCAGGCGCAGCTGATCGAGAAGGCCGTCCTCGACGAGGTCGACGGCATCATCTTGGTGTCCATCACCCCCGCGGCCGTGGACGCCGCCGTCAAGGCGGCGGAGAACGCCGGCATCCCCGTGGTCTGCGCGCTCTGCGGACCGGGGCTCCCCGAGGGCATGGTGGGCGTCGGCAACGACGCGCTCGCCGCCGGACAGGCCCAGGCGGCGTACGCCGCGGCCCTGGCCGAGCCGGGCGACACCGTGGTCGTCTACCAGAACACCGAGTTCAAGCAGTCCGAGCAGCAGATGGCCGAGGCCGCCCGCGCGGTGCAGGAGTACTGCCCGGAGTGCAAGGTCGAGACGCCGTCGCTCCTGCTGGCCGAGTCGATGCAGCCCAACGCGCCGATCTTCTCCTCCCTGCTCAACAAGTACCCCGCCGGTGAGCTCAGCTCGGTGATCATGCCGTTCGACACCCCGGCCAGCGTGCTGGCGAACTCGGCTGCGCAGCTGGGCCGCAACGACTTCAACGTCATCGGGCTGGGCTCGCTGTCGCCGTTCATCGACATGGTCGGCGCCGGGCAGCCCGAGGTGGCGAAGGCCGACGTGCTCATCTCGACGCCGCTCTACGGCTGGGCCTCGGTCGACCTGCTCGCGCGGATGCTCGCCGACCAGGACACCTGGGACGCAGCGGCGATGCCGGTCGGCCTGGTCGACAAGGACACGTACGGGGACTACGAGCAAGGCAGCATGTTCGTCCTGCCCGACTTCGACTACGAGGCCGAGTTCAAGACGCTCTGGGGCGTCTGAGACTCCGCGACCGCCCACGTCGAACCGGACCGGAGGAGCACGATGAAGACCACCCAGGAGCTGATGCGGGACTCCTACGAGTTCGCCGCATCGGACTTCGTCTCTCTGGTCCGGTTCGACGACGCAGCCGTCGTCGTCACCGGAGGTGCCCAAGGCATCGGGCGGGCCATCGCGTCGCGGTTCGCCGAGCTCGGGGCGCGGATCACGCTCGTGGACGTGGACCCGGCGGTCGGCGAGGCGGCACGCGCACTCGCCACCCAGCACGGTGCGACGGTCGACGCACGCACGCTCGACGTGCGGGAGAGCGTGCAGGTCAGTGCGCTCGCCCGCGAGGTGCTGACCGCCGGCGTACGCCGCCTGGTCTGGGTGAACGCCGCCGGCATCTACCCGTCCCACCTGCTCCCCGACCTCACGGACGAGGCATGGGACCGAGTGATCGGGCTCGACCTGACCGGCACCTTCTACGGGTCACGCGCAGCGGCACTGGCCGTTCGTGACGCCGGTCTCGAGGGGGTGGTCATCAACATCAGCTCGATCGCCGGGTTCCGCGTCGGCCGCCCGCCGGGGCTGGCCCACTACGCCTCGGCGAAGCACGGCGTCCCGGGGCCCACCAAGGCCCGGGGCC
>JAEZKN010000409.1 GCA_023415395.1 Actinomycetes bacterium | reverse complement strand
CTGCCGTGTCCGTGATCCGCGGGCCGGGTGAGCTGACGGCGATGGTCGTCGAGGTCGTCAAGCAGGCCTTCACCACCCGCTTCCAGCTCCGCGAGTTCATCGAGCAGGCGTGGTTCATCACCAGCGTGACGCTGATGCCGACCATCCTGGTGTCGATCCCGTTCGGCGCGGTGATCTCCCTGCAGGTCGGCAACCTGACCGGGCAGCTGGGCGCGCAGTCCTTCGCCGGCGCGACCGCGGTGCTGGCCGTCGTGCGGGAGGCGGCGCCGATCGCGGCGGCGCTGATCATCGCGGGCGCCGCGGGGTCGGCCATCTGCTCCGACATGGGCGCCCGCAAGATCCGCGAGGAGATCGACGCCATGGAGGTCCTCGGCGTCGACCCGATCGCCCGGCTGGTGGTCCCTCGGGTCGCCGCCACGATGTTCGTCGCCTTCATGATCATCGGCATCGTCATCGGCGCGGGCATCGGCGGCGGCTACTTCTTCACGGTGATCATCCAGGGCGGCTCCGCGGGCGCGTTCCTGGCGTCCTTCACGGCGCTCGCCAGCCTGCCCGACCTCTACATCGCGATCATCAAGGCCGTCATCTTCGGCGGGATGGCCGCGATCGTCGGCGCCTACAAGGGCCTCAACGCCGGCGGCGGGCCCAACGGCGTCGGCCGTGCGGTCAACGAGTCGGTGATCGTCGCGTTCATGCTGCTCTTCTTCGTCAACGCCGTGATCACCGCGATCTACTTCCAAGTCGTCCCGCCCCCGGGGTTCTGAGGCGTGATCTGAGATGGCATCGATCAGCGCGATGGGCGGCTCCTTCGTCCGGGGACGGCGCGAGTCCCTCGAGCACTACGGCGACCAGCTGCTCTTCTACGTCAAGGCGCTGCTGTGGGTGCCGCGCGCGGTCCGGCGCTACCCCCGCGAGATCGCCAACACCCTCGCCGAGGTGACCTTCGGAGCCGGCGGCCTGACCCTGATCGCGGGCTCCGCGGGCGTCATCGCCTTCCTGGCCTTCTTCGCCGGCACCGAGGTCGGCATCCAGGGCTACGCCTCGTTGAGCCAGATCGGCGTGGCCAAGTTCAGCGCGTTCATCTCGGCCTACTTCAACACCCGCGAGGTCGCCCCGCTGATCTCGGCGATCGCGCTGGCCGCCACCGTCGGCTGCGGCTACACCGCCCGGCTCGGCGCCATGCGGATCTCGGAGGAGATCGACGCCCTCGAGGTGATGGGCATCCCGTCGCTGCCGTTCCTGGTGACCACCCGGATGATCGCCGCCTTCATCGCGGTGATCCCGCTCTACATCGTCGCGCTGAGCGCGTCCTACCTCTCGCCGCGGCTGATCACCACCTACATCTACGGGCAGTCGCCGGGCACCTACGACCACTACTTCCTGCAGTTCCTGCCGCCCATCGACATGCTGTGGTCGTTCTTCAAGCTGCTCTTCCTCGCGGTCGCGGTGATCCTCATCCACTGCTACTACGGATACACCGCCTCGGGCGGCCCGGCGGGCGTGGGCACGGCGGTGGGCCGGGCGATCCGGACCAGCATCGTCACGATCGTGGTCGCCGACTTCTTCCTCAGCTTCGCGATCTGGGGCTCGACGACGACGGTGAGGATCACCGGCTGATGTTGGTGAACGTCTACCACGACAGTGCCCGGGAGCACCGCCGGCTGATGCTGGCCGGCGTCGCGTTCCTCACCGTGATCGCGCTGCTCATCGCCTTCTCGATCGCGGTCTACAACAAGACCTTCCAGTCGGTCACCACCGTGACGATCGAGGCCGACCGCGCCGGCCTCCAGCTCGCCAAGTTCGGCGACGTCCGCGTCCACGGAGCGCTCGTCGGCCAGGTCCGCTCGGTCGGCCAGGACGGCGACCAGGCCGTCATCGAGGTGGCGCTCGAGCCCGACGAGGCCGAGCAGATCCCCGACAACGTCTCGGTCCAGATCCTGCCGACGACGCTGTTCGGCCAGAAGTTCGTCTCTTTCGTCCTGCCCGAGGAGCCGTCCGGCGAGCCGCTCACCGACGGCACGGTGATCCCACAGGACCGGGTCGAGACCAACGTCGAGCTCAGCCGGATCCTGGCCGACCTCTTCCCGCTGCTGCGCTCGGTGCGGCCGGCGGACCTCAACGCCACGCTCAACGCACTGGCGACCGCGCTCGGCGGCCGCGGGGAGCAGCTCGGCGAGACGATGGACCAGCTCGACGGCTACCTCGGAGAGATCGACGACCACCTGCCGACGCTCCGCGAGGACCTGGTCGCGCTCGCCGACGTCGCCGACACCTATGACCTGGCCGCGCCCGACCTGCTCGACGTGCTGCGCGACGTCACCACGACCAGCCAGACCGTCATCGACAACGAGGAGCAGCTGGGCGTCTTCTTCTCCGACCTCCAGGGCCTGGCCGACACCTCCACCCGGGTGCTCCGGACCAACGAGACCAACCTGATCCAGGTCGGCCGCGTCACCGAGCCCATGCTGCGGCTGCTCGCGGTCTACTCGCCCCAGCTGCCCTGCCTCCTGCAGGGCGCAGCCCGCTACGCACCGCGCCTGGCCAAGACGTTCGAGGGCAACCAGGTCAAGCAGTACGTCGAGATCGGCACCCCGCAGTACTCCGCCTACGACGAGGACGACCTGCCGACCTACGGCGAGGTCGGGCACGGGCCCTGGTGCCTCGGCCTGCCGAACCCGAAGGTCCCGACGCCGCCGGTCGCCCTGGACCAGGGGAGCGACATCGACGAGAACCCGCCCACGGCCCTCCTCCCGGACTACGCCGGGCTGAACCGGCCCGGGGCGGACTACACCGGCACCGAGGGGGAGCAGCAGATCGTCAACGCGCTGCTCGCCGACCGCACGGGCAAGCCGGCCGACAGCTTCGGCTCGCTGGGCTCGCTGATGTACGGCCCGCTGCTGCGCCAGGGGGTGCGGGCGCGATGAGCCCTTCGAGACAGGCGCAGGGCGCCCTCCTCAGGAACCGCCGCAACTCCACCACGATCGTCGCGGGCATCAAGCTCGGCGTCTTCACGGTGGTCTCGGTGCTGGTCACCGGCCTGCTGGCCGTGATCATGGGCAACGTCGGCTTCGGCGCCGGCTCGACCTACCAGGCCGTGTTCACCACCGCCTCGATGCTCCAGGAGGGCGACGACGTCCGCGTCGCCGGCGTGACCGTGGGCGAGGTGAAGAAGGTCGAGCACCACGACCGCTCCCAGGCGCTGGTGACCTTCCGTGTGAAGAACGACGTGCCGCTGACCACCGCGTCGACGGCCGAGATCCGCTTCCTCAACCTGGTCGGCGACCGCTACCTCGCGCTGGAGAAGGGGAGCGAGGAGGACGCCCCGCCCCTGGAGGCGGGCGACACCATCCCGGTCTCGCAGACCAAGCCCGCGCTCGACCTGACCGTGCTGTTCAACGGCTTCCAGCCGCTCTTCCAGGCGCTGCGTCCCGACCAGGTCAACGACCTGAGCATGAACCTGGTGCAGGTGCTGCAGGGGGAGGGCGGCACCGTCCAGGGGCTGCTCAAGAAGACGGCCTCGCTGACGAACACCCTGGCCGACCGCGACCAGCTGATCGCCCGGGTCGTCGACAACCTCACCCAGACCCTGACCACGGTGGACAGCCGGCACGAGCAGCTCAGCGACCTCGTCGTCAGCCTGAAGAACTGGATGGGCGACCTCGCCGACGACCGCGAGCTGATCGGGTCCTCGCTGGACAACATCTCCGACCTGACCGTCGTCGTTGCCGACCTGGTCCGTCAGGGCCGACCGCTGCTGAAGTCCGACATCGCGAAGCTGCGCAAGCTCGCCGCCCTCCTGAACAAGAAGGAGAACCGCGCCAACCTCGTCGAGCTGCTCGACCGGCTGCCCGAGTCGATGACCGACCAGACGCGGACCGGCACCCACGGCTCCTTCTACAGCTACTACATCTGCGGGCTCAGCGGCCGGATCACCCTGCCGCAGGGCCTGACCGACCTCCCCGGCGTCAAGGAGCTGGCCCGGTTGATCAGCAACATCGAGCTCCACTCGTCCGCACCGCGCTGCAACGGCGCGACGGCAGGGGAGGACGGCGAATGAGGGCCCCGAGCGAGAGCCGCACGCTGCGCCTGGGAGCGATCACCGTCGTGGTGATGCTGGTGGTGATGGCCGCGGCCTTCAACCTCTCCCAGTTCCCCGGCTTCAAGGGAGCGAGCTACCGGGCCGAGTTCAGCGACGCCAGCGGCCTGCGCACCGGCAACATGGTGCAGGTCGGCGGCATCCGGGTCGGCCGGGTCCAGGACGTCGTGCTGAAGGACTCCAACACCGTCGTCGTGACCTTCGAGGTCGACAAGGGGGTCGAGTTCGGCACCGACAGCCGGGCCTCGGTCGAGGTCCTCAACCTCCTCGGCGAGAAGTACCTCGACCTCCAGCCCGCCGGCGAGGGCCAGCTGGCCGAGGACGCCGTCATCCCGCGCGAGCGCACGGAGGCGGCCTACGACATCGTCGGGGTCTTCGGCGACCTGACGCAGACCACCGAGCGGATCGACACCGAGCAGCTCAAGCAGGCGCTCGACGTGGTCGCCGACACGACCAACCAGGCGGCGCCCGAGATCGAGGCGAGCTTCCGCGGGATCGCCCGGCTCTCCCAGACCGTGGCCAGCCGGGACGAGCAGATCCAGGCGCTGCTCGAGAGCTCCCAGAGCGTGAGCAAGGTCCTCGCCGCGCGCAGCGACGACCTCGTCGACCTGATGAAGAACAGCGACCTGGTCTTCCAGGAGGTCAAGCGCCGCAAGGAGGCGATCCACCTGCTGCTCGTCAACGCCCGGGAGCTGGCCGACCAGCTCCGGGGGGTCGCCCGCGACAACCAGGCGCAGATGGCGCCGGCCCTCGAGCAGGTCGACGGCCTGCTCTCCCTGCTGATCGACAAGGAGAAGGAGCTGAAGGCCACCCTGGACGCGCTCGGTCCCTACGTCTCCATCCTCGGCAACATCATCGGCACCGGTCCGTGGTTCGACGCCTACGCGTCCAACCTGCTGGCCATCCCGACCGGTGAGTTCCTGCCCGGCCCCCTGGAGGGCGAGTGATGAGAGCGCTGGACCGGGTCAACGGCCGCACCCTCGTCGTCGCGGCGACGGTGCTGCTCCTCCTCGCCGGCACGTGGGTCGTCCTCCTGCGCGACACCACCGAGACCAAGACCGTGACCGCCCACTTCCCCCGCGCCGTCAGCGTCTTCGAGGGCACCGACGTGCGCATCCTGGGCGTCAACGTCGGCCGGGTGACGGAGGTGACGCCCGAGGGCAACTCCGTGCGCGTCGAGATGGAGTACGCCGCGAAGTACCAGGTCCCGGCCGACGCCCAGGCCGTCATCGTCACCCCGACGCTCGTCTCGGACCGGTTCGTCCAGCTCACGCCGGCGTACGACAGCGGCGACGAGCTGATGGCCGACGGGGCGGACATCGCGCTGCCCGACACCGGGGTGCCGGTGGAGCTCGACCGGATCTACGCCAGCCTGCGGGACCTGTCCGAGGCCCTCGGGCCCAACGGGGTCAACGAGGACGGCACGCTCGACCACGTCCTCGCCGCGGGGGCCGACGCGCTCGACGGGCGCGGTGCCGCCGGCAACCGGATGCTCAGCCAGCTCGCCCGGGCGGCCGAGACCTTCGGCGAGGGCGCCGGCCCGCTCTTCGAGACCGTCAGCCGGCTCGCCGAGTTCTCCACGACGCTGGCGGAGAACGACCGGTTCGTCCGCGCCTTCATCCGGGACCTGGCCGACGTGACCGCACAGCTCTCCGACGAGCGGCGCGAGATCCGGGCCGCCCTGGCCGCGGTCGCCGACGCGGTCGGCACCGTGAAGACCTTCGTCGGCGACAACCGCAAGGCACTGGTCGCCGACGTGGAGAAGCTGACCCGGGTGATGAAGACGATCAACTCCGAGCGCGACAGCATCGACGCGGCGCTGCGGGTCGGACCCACCGCGATCGGCAACCTCGCGCTCGCGTTCAACAACAAGTCCGGCACCATCGGCTCGCGGATCGGCGTCTCCGGCAACGTCTGGGACGCCGACGCCTTCCTGTGCGCGGTCGTGCAGCAGGCTGGGCTGCCGCGGGCGGCGGCGAACCTCGCCTGCAAGCTCTTCGAGGAGCTGCTGGAGCCGGTGGAGGACCAGCTGCCCACCGTCCCGCCGGGTGCCCCGACCCGACCGCAGGCGCCGGCCGGCGGGACCGGTGGCGCCGGCTCCTCCGGCCTCGGCTCACTGATGGGCGGCGCGTCGTGAGGCGCGGTCTCGTGCGGGCCCTCGTGGCCGTGACCGCGCTCGGGCTGACGACGACCGCGTGCGACTTCGACGGCGCCTACGACCTGCCGCTGCCCGGGTCCCCGGTCGACGCCGACGAGTCCTACGTGGTCACCGCCGACTTCGCCGACATCCTCAACGTCGTCCCGCGCTCGCCGGTGATGGTCGACGACGTGACCGTCGGCGAGGTCACGGACGTCGAGCGGGTCGGCTGGCGCGCCCGGGTGACGCTGCGGATCCGCGACGACGTCGCGCTCCCCGACAACGCGGTCGCCGACATCCGGCAGGCCAGCCTGCTCGGCGAGAAGTACGTCGCGCTCGAGCCGCCCACGCAGGAGGAGCCGACCGGTCGGCTCGCCGACGGCGACACGATCCCGCTCGCGGACACGGGCCGCAACCCCGAGGTCGAGGAGGTCCTCGGCGCGCTGTCCTTCCTCCTCAGCGGTGGCGGGGTCGGGCAGCTCGGCACGATCACCCACGAGCTGAACCAGGTCATGGACGGCCGGACCGACCGCCTGCGCCACCTGCTCGGGTCGCTGGAGAACGTCGTGGGCACCCTCGACGCGCAGAAGGCCGACATCCTGCGGGCGATGGAGTCCATCGACCGGCTGACCACGACGCTGAACAAGGAGAAGGACGTCATCACCGACGCCTTGGACGTGACCGGCCCGGCGATCGAGGTGCTCGCGGCCCAGCACGACGAGCTGGTCGCGATGCTCGGCTCGCTCGACGAGCTCGGCCGGGTCGGCACCCGCGTGATCGGCCAGAGCAAGGACGACATCCTCGCCTCCCTCGACCACCTGCAGCCGGTGCTCGAGCGCCTCGAGGAGGCCGGCCAGGACCTGGCGCCCGGCCTCAACCTGCTCGTGAGCTTCCCGTTCCCCAAGGAGGCCAGCGAGATCGTGAAGGGCGACTACGCCAACACGTCGATCCGGCTCGACATCAACCTCCAGAACCTCATCCCGAACGGCGAGGAGGGCGGCGGCATCCCGCCGATCCTCCCGGACCCGGGCCAGACGCTCTCGCAGGTCGGCGCGTGCCTGCGCAGCGGGGACCTGCGCAGCAAGGCCTGCCTGAAGGTGCTCGACAGCCTCCGGCTCTTCACGAACCTCAAGAAGGAGTGCCGCAAGAAGAAGTACGACGGCAACCCGGTGTGCGTGATCGTCCGCGCCCTCCCCGGGGCGGGTGACGGGCTCGACGTGCAGGGGGTGCTGGACTACCTCCTCGGCGTCCTCGGCCTGCCCGGCGGCGACACCGGGGGCCTGCCGGGGGTCCCGGGCCTGTCGAGCGGGGGATCGTCCGGCGGCGGACTGCTCGGCGGCCTGCTGGGCCGGGCCCTGGCCGACGGGGAGCCGAGCGCCGGGCCGAGCCCGGCCGCGCTCTACGGGGGTGCCTCGTGACCCACGGCGTGAAGGTCCGGATCGCGGCGTTCCTCGTGCTCAGCGCGGTGGGCATCGTCTACATGGCGGGCTCCTACCTCGGCCTGGTCGACCGGGTGCTCGGGCGCGGCATCACCGTCCACGCGACGCTGCCGACGTCCGGCGGCCTCTTCGAGGGCAGTGAGGTCACCTATCGCGGCGTCAAGATCGGCAAGGTGGCGCGGATGAACGCGACCCCCGAGGGCGTGACGCTCGACCTCGCGCTCGAGGACGGCACCCGGCTCCCGCAGGACTCTCCGATGTACGTCCACAACCTCTCGGCGGTGGGGGAGCAGTACCTCGACTTCGAGCCCCCGAGCGACGAGGGTCCGTACGCCGAGGCCGGGCACACCTTCGAGGGCGGCGAGCAGTCCCTCCCCGTCGACGAGGCCGACCTCCTGGTCGAGCTCGACCAGTTCGTGAGCTCGGTCGACAAGGAGAACCTCACGACGGTCGTGCGCGAGCTCGGCACGATGTTCGAGGACACCGGTCGGCCGCTGCAGCGGCTGCTCGACAACGGCAGCACCTTCGTGCGCGAGGCGTCCGCACACACCGAGGAGACCATCCGGCTGCTCGACCAGGGCCAGCGCGTGCTCGAGACCCAGCGCGGCGAGCGCGAGAACATCCTCAGCCTGTCCGAGGACCTCAGCGACCTCACCGACGCGCTCGCGCGCAGCGACGACGACCTCGACGACGTGCTCGACGGCACGCCCGCCGCGGTCCGGGAGGTCGACGCGCTGCTGCGCGACCTCGAGCCCACCCTCCCGGTCCTGCTGGGCAACGCGGTGAGCACGGGGCAGGTCGTCGTGTCCCACCTCGCCGGGCTCGAGCAGCTGCTGGTGACCTATCCGCGGGTGATCTCCTCCGGCTTCTACGGGACGCCGGGTGACGGCTACGGCCACGTCAACATGCAGCTGGACTACCGCCAGCCGCCGTGCACCGCGGGCTACAAGCCCCCGAGCCAGTGGCGCCCGCCCTCGGACCTCACCGACGCCGAGATCTTCCCCGCCAGCTGCACCAGCGGTCCGCCCTACGTCATGCGGGGCACCGAGCGTTCGCCCGACGACAGCAGCCGCAGCGACGGCCGAGGCTCGCCTGGTCGGGTCTACCGGTCGGCGTACGACCCGGGCACGGGAATCGTGTCGGGAGCCGTCGACCGGCGCGGCAACCCCGTACGATTCCTCGATCAGGGCAACCTGTCGATGCTGGGAGGGGACGCGTGGAAGTGGCTGCTGGTGGGCCCGGTGACGCGCCGGTGACCGCCGGCCCCGCCACCCGGACGCGGCTCAACATCGGTCTCTTCGTGGTGGCGCTCGTCCTCGCGTGGGGGTGTGTCTTCGGTGGCGTGCTGCTGGTCCAGCAGCACCGCGACGACCAGCGCGCGCTGGAGGAGCAGGAGCGGTACGGC
>JAEZKN010000315.1 GCA_023415395.1 Actinomycetes bacterium | reverse complement strand
CCCGACCAGCGCGGCGGCCCGGGCCGCCAGGGTGTCGGTGGTCCAGCCGACCAGCGAGCGCGCCGCGAAGACCGCGACGACGACGCCGGCCCACAGGGCGACGTCCTGACCGTCGAGCGCGGCGAGCACCAGCTCGGTGACCGCCCACGCCTGGCCGACCAGCAGGAGGCTGCCGAGGACGCCGGCCACCAGCACGACGGCCAGGGGCCGTCGTGCCGGGACCAGCTGTCGGCGTACCCGGGGGTCCGTCGGCCTCAACGTGCTGCCTCGAGCTCCTGGTCGGGGATGTGGTGCGTCGAGATCCGCTTGCGGAAGACCCAGTAGGTCCAGGCCTGGTAGCACAGCACGATCGGGGTGAAGATCGCCGCGACGATCGTCATCACCTTCAGCGTGTAGGCGGTGGCCGCGGCGTTGGTCGCCGTCAGGCTGAACGCGGGGTCGGTCGTCGACGGCATCACGTCGGGGAAGAGGGCCACGAAGAGACCGGCCACCGCGAGCCCGATCGCGGCGAAGGTGCCGATGAACGCCCAGCCCTCACGCCCGGCCTGGGCCATGGCCACACCGCCGAGCAGCGCCAGCGCCGCGAGCACGAAGACCACTGCCGAGCCGGCGTTGCCGGTGATCGACTGCGTCCACACCAAGAAGAGCACGGCGGCGGCCGCCGCGGCGAGGCCGCACTTCACCGCGACCGCACGGGCGCGGTACCGGATGTCGCCGTCGGTCTTCAGCGCGAGGAACATCGCGCCGTGGGTGAGGAAGAGCAGCAGCGTCACGATGCCGCCCAGGAGTCCGTAGGGGTTGAGCAGCGTGAACAGCGTGCCGGTGAACTCCTTGGACTCGTCGATCGGGACGCCGCGCACGATGTTGGCGAAGGCGACGCCCCACAGCACGGCAGGCACGTAGGAGCCGAAGATGATCGCGCCGTCCCACCGGGAGTGCCAGGCGGCCTCGGGCCGCTGGTGCCGGTACTCGAAGGCCACACCGCGGACGATGAGCGCCAGGAGGATCAGCAGCAGGGGCAGGTAGAACCCGCTGAACAACGTGGCGTACCACTCCGGGAAGGCGGCGAAGGTCGCGCCGCCCGCGGTCAGCACCCACACCTCGTTGCCGTCCCAGACCGGGCCGATGGTGTTGATCATGATCCGGCGCTCGCGCTGGTCGCGCGCCAGCCAGGGCAGCAGCATGCCGACCCCGAAGTCGAACCCCTCGAGGGTGAAGTAGCCGATCCAGAGGACGGCGATCAGGCAGAACCAGACGGTGGTGAGCTCCATGTCCAACTTCTCCCTCAGTAGGCGAACGCCAGCGGGCGGTCTTCGTCGTCGTCACTGCCGCGCAGCGTCGGGTTGGGTGGCTCCTCGAACTGCTCGGGACCCTTCCGGATCACCCGCAGCAGCAGGCCCACCTCGATGACCGCGAGGACGCCGTAGAGCAGGGTGAGCGCGACGATGGAGATCCAGGCCTCGGTGACGCTCACTCCTGGCGACACGCCGCGCGAGGTGTTCATGAGGCCGAAGACGACCCACGGCTGACGGCCCATCTCGGTGAAGATCCAGCCGAAGGAGTTCGCCGCGAGCAGCAGGATCGGCGTCGCGACCGCCATCCGGCCGAACCACTTCGAGGTCGGCGTGCGGCCCTTGCGGGTGAGGAAGAGGACCGCGGCGGCGAAGACCGCGGCCAGGCCGCCCAGGCCCATCATGTAGCGGAAGGACCAGTACGTGACGGGGATGTTCGGGCTGTAGAGGCCGCTCGGGTCGTAGTAGGCGGCACCGGGGTCCTCGCCGTACTCCTCGCGGTACTGCTCGCGCAGGTCGTTGATGCCCTCGACCTTCTGGTCGAAGTGCCCGGTGGCGAGGAACGAGAGCACGCACGGCACCTCGATCGAGAACTTCTCCTCCTGCCCGTCGGGCGTGCCGATGGTGAACAGCGAGAACGGCGCGCAGGTGTCGGAGGTCTCGTAGAGCGCCTCGGCGGCCGCCATCTTCATCGGCTGGACGTCGGTCATGATCTTGCCCTGCACGTCGCCGCTGACCGCGACGCCGATGCCGGCGACCAGCAGCACCCAGGCGCCCAGGCGGATGCCGCGGCGGTGGAGCGCCTGGTCGGCCCGGTGCGCCTTGCGGACGTAGAGCCACGCGGAGACCGCGAGCACGAGGCCGGCCGCGGTCATGTACGACGCGAGGATGACGTGCGGGAAGGTGACCAGCTGCACCTTGTTGAACATCACGGCCCAGAAGTCGGTGAGCTCGGCCCGCCCGTTCTCCGGGTTGTAGATGTAGCCCACGGGGTGCTGCATCCAGCTGTTGGCGGCGAGGATGAACCAGGCGCTGGCCAGGGTCCCGAGGTGGACCAGCCACATGCAGCCGGCGTGCAGCGCCCGCGGCAGCTTGTCCCAGCCGAAGATCCACAGGCCCAGGAAGGTCGACTCGAGGAAGAACGCGAGCAGGGCCTCGACGGCGAGCGGCGCACCGAAGACGTCGCCGACGAAGCGCGAGTAGTCCGACCAGTTCATGCCGAACTGGAACTCCTGGACGATGCCGGTGACGACACCGATCGCGAAGTTGATCAGCATCAGCTTGCCGAAGAACTTGGTCATCCGGAGCCAGTCCGGGTTCCTCGTGCGGAGCCACAGCGTCTCCATGACCGCGACGAGAAGGGTCAGCCCGATCGTCAGGGGGACGAACAGGAAGTGGTAGACGGTCGTGATCCCGAACTGCCACCGTGCGATATCGAGGATGTCCAACGTGCTCTCCGCTCCGGATGTCGTGGTGCGACGAGGAAACGCTAGGAACGGGAGTGGTCCTGCCGCCCGTGCCGGGGGTCCCCCGGTTCGGGCCAAAGGTCCCGTGTCCAAGACGCTTGTGAAAACTTTCTCAAAGTGTGTGACGGCCCGGATCGGACCCGTTCACGGGGTCCGCACCCCGCGCCGAAAAGGTGCGCTGGGTCACCGTGGACGCCGACTCGGCGCGTCTTGCCCGCCAGGCCCCGCCGCGTAGGC
>JAEZKN010000295.1 GCA_023415395.1 Actinomycetes bacterium | reverse complement strand
CACTGATAGTGGGCCACGTCGAAGTAGCAGGGTTTCGTCCAGTCCCAAGCAACACCCTGGGTCTGTGGGAATCCTTCATTGAGGTAGGGGATTTCCTCGCCTTGGTCGGCAAGGGTGCTGATATATTCGGCAATGGCTTTCATTGCCTTCATCACCAGCGCGTCCACCTCGTTAGGACTCTTGGCTCCTACTTCAACACCTACACCTACACGCCACTGACTCGGCATCCATCCGTCGTCCTTCGTCGTCTGCGCTGGCTGCTTGCCTTCGTCCAGGATAAGGATATACGGCAGCGGTGTGTTGTCCTGCTCGTCGGGCGAAACCTCAAAGCATGTGGACTTCACGCGACCGCCAACGGCTTGCATCAGTTCACTGTTGGATGTGATGGCATCGAAGAATATCTTGTCGAGTCGTAGCATGTCTATCAGTTTGACTTGTTATACATTTCTTTCAGAATCATCCTCTCCCTCTGGGGAACCGACGGGCTGACAACCTTTGCTGTTGCATCGGAGCAGCCAGCCGGAGGAACTATTCCCAGAAGTTGAGAGCGAAGAGAGAGTTTAGTCGCCAATCACGTTAGACGAAACAGGAGCCACAACCTTCAGCAGCTTGAATGCCTGGGGCTTGTGCGGGTTGTTGTTGTCGCCGCCGTTCACGAGCTTTGACAACTCGGTGAGAGAGAGCTCCATGTTCAGGGTCACAACGGTGGAGTTGCGTGCGCTGACAGCGGCACTCTGAGAGTCAACCGTCAGACGAACCTCACCGTGCTGCTCGAAGGCGAGGTAGCGGTAGTGACCGATACCGATGTAGTGAACACCGGCCTCGCGCTCGTACTTACCGTTACCATCCAGGTGGCCGTTGATGTGGCCGCTGATGGTCATCGGGTAGCCCACGCACTTGCCGTCCTGTACGACGGTGCGGTCAGAGGTCAGGCCAGAGAGCAGCTTGGTGAACTGCAGCTTGGTCTCCATGACCTTATCCATCGTGAAGTACGGGATGCCTTCGAAGCCCTTGTCGTAGATTTCAGCGGCCTTCTCTGCGAGGGCCTGGCCGATGTTCTCGTCGAGGGTGACTTCCTCCACGTCAACCTGTGCGAAAGGTGACTTGAGGTTGTCGTTGAACTGGGCGTGAGAGTACACGCGCTTTGCCTTGAGGATGGCAACGGCCTTCTGAATCTTGTAGAGCACGAAGCTGTACAGGTCGAAGTAGGCGTTGTCGATAGCCTTGTTAGAGATAGCGATGGCGCAAGCCACACGCTCAGAGAGAGCCTTCACGTTGGCGAAGTTCAGACCCTGCTCGGCGATGGTGTCAACCTCACCTGCAACGCGAACCTCGGCATCGTCGATGCTGTAGGGCCATACCTCGTCACCAACAACGCCGGTGAGCATAGTCAGGTCGGCAGGCAGTTCCAGTCCCTCAACCTTGGTGTCGATGAGCTCCTTGATGTTCAGGGGGATCATGTTACCAGCGGTCAGGTTGCCGGTGGTGTTGTTGTCAGAGGTGCCGGTCACGGGGTTGGCAAGGATGGTGGTGGCGTTCTCGCGCTTCTCCTTGACAGCCTTGAAGAACTCACGCAGCTGGGCTGACTTGTCCTGCTGCTCACGGAGAGCTCCGATAGCGGCAGCGTCGCAGCTGTTCATGATCTCACGGTGGTTCTGCTCCAGTTCACGCTTCAGTTCGCGCTCCTCGCGGTTCTCTTCGTCGTTGAACTCACGCTTCTCGTTCTCAGCCTTCACGTACATGGCGGTCAGGCGGTCGTTGATCTCGCGGTTGCGAGCTTGCAACTTCAAAAGTTCTTTTTTCATCTTAAAAACAGTTTTTAAGGGGTTAATAACTAAAAGTTTCGATGTCTCTGTTCTGTAGAGCCAGGCGGTTGCGACGCATACGCATCACGGCCACGGCCTCACGCTCTTTCTGCTCACGCTCTGCCAGTTCGCGGGCTTCCTGCTCCTCCTTGGCTTTGCGCTCCTCTTCGGCTTTGGCTTCTTCCTCGGCCTTCTTCTTGGCTTCGTCGTCTTCGCCACCGCCACACTCGCGCTTCAACTGAGCTTCGATAGCCTCGTTGATGCGGTCGCTCTGCTCACGGGTGCCGACTGAGGTCTGCTCGTAAGCGGGATGGGTGACGTTGGCCACGTCGTAGAGGGCCACAATCTTCTTCACATGGCGCAGCCAAACTTCCTTGCCGTCAACGGTCTCGTTGGTGCGCTCGTAAGACACGCCGTTCTCAGTGTCCTGCCAGTCGTCCTCGAATGCGAACGACATGCCGTACACGTTGCCCAGACGTATCTGCTCCAGAGTATCGTTGGCCACGGTGGTGTTGGGGTAGTCGCACTCACTCTCCACGTACTGCTCACGCAGGGCGAGTGTCAGCGTTCCCTTGCCGTTGCGACAACGACCGATCATGTTGGCGATGTCGTTCGAGTGGTTGTTGTTGTACACCACGTCGGAACGGTTGATGAGTTCCTGAGTGATGCAGCCAGGCTCCAAGATTTCGTACACCACACGGGTATCGCTCCACGGAGTCAAATTCACCGACCGAACACCGAACATAATGGGGCGACCTACCACGGTGCGGCTGGGCTGCCCGTCTGCTGACTCGCGCAGTTGCAAGCCGCAGTTCTCGATGGGGATAAATCGTGTCTGTTTCATATTCTCTTTTACATTTGAAAATGTTATCTACTTATCGGGCGTTTTAGCGTCCTGGGTTTACTCAGCTAAAAGCCTTTGCCCAATGCTTACGACGACGATTGTTGTACTTATTCTTGCCCGACTGCATCAGATAGATGCCGTATTCTTTCGGGGTCATACAGAACTTTCCGTATATTCTGTCACCGTTGCCCCAAGGCAGATAGACTGCTTGCGAAGATGCTATCACTCGCTGCTGAGTCTGCTGGGTCTGCTGCTGACTGGCTCTCGCCTTCTTACCCTGTTGTGCCTGCTGCACCACTTGGGTGTTCTGCGTGGCTGTTATTACTTCCTGACCTACCGGCGATGATATGCCTGCCAGTCCTACCGATGCAGCGGCGGCTATCGCCATGCCTGCTGTCTTCATCAAACTCTTCTTTGCCATAGTTCCTTTATTTTTGGGGTTCAATACTTATCGGGCGTTTTAGCGTCCTGGGTTTACTGCGCGATGCACACGGCTTTCGCGCTTCTGTCTCTGCTCCTGAATCTCGCGCTCAAGAGCGTCGATTTCCTCTTTTGTCGGGTTTGGTGTCATATTGGTCATTTTTTTAGTCGAGCTTGCTCGATTCGTCGGTCGAGCTTGCTCGATGTTATTGTTGAGCTTGCTCGCCGTTTTCGCCGCCC
>JAEZKN010000293.1 GCA_023415395.1 Actinomycetes bacterium | reverse complement strand
GAGCACCGCTGCGGTGCTCGCGGAGCTGGGCCGGAGCCCGGCTCAGATCGACGCGCTCCGGGAGGCCGGCGTGGTCGCGGTACCCGCTGAGCGGGAGCCGGGAACCATCCCCGCCGTCGGGCCGATGCACTCGACACCCGCACCCGCCGCGAAGACAGGAGTAGAGCAGCGATGAGCCGGATCACGACCCTCGACCAGTTCGAGGAGGAGTACCGCCGGGGGATCGACGAGCCGATGTCTCCTCGTGCCTGGCGCGAGGTCACCGAGGAGTGGCTGCGCCGCCACAGCGAGGGGTCGGGCGACTACAACCCGCTCCACCGCGACCGCGCGTACGCCGCCGGCGCCCGGTTCCACTCGCTCACCGGGTCGCCGTCGTTCCTGTTCTCCATCGACTTCGGAGCGAACGCCTCCATCTGGGGCCACCTCTCGCGCGACGACGTGGCGATGAAGGACCTCAGCATCCTCTACATCGGAGCGGACATCGAGTGGTTCCGCCCGGTCTGGCTCGGTGACCGGGTCCGCTCGATCGAGACCCCCGTCGGCGTCAAGCGTCGCTCGATGCCCCAGCTCGGCGAGGCCCTGGTGTGCTCGGGCCGCACCGACTACTACAACCACCGCGGCGAGAAGTTCGCCAGCCTGACCAACCACATGCTCCGCTTCGCCAACCCCGGGACCGGGGTCGAGGCCGCGCCGCCCGACCCGGACCGGCCCCAGGTGGCCCCCGACCCGCTGGTCTGGGCGCGCACCCGCCGAGGCGGCGAGGTCCGCCACTTCGAGGACGTCGCGATCGGCGAGGAGCTGCCCGAGCTCCCGAAGGGGACCTACACCACCACCGAGCTCTACCTGTTCAGCCACGGCACCCTGACGCTGGGTCGTTCGGCCGAGGTCGACGAGGGCACCATCGACATGGGTGCGGGCGGGCGCGCCGACCCCGAGTACGCCCGCAAGAACCGTGCGCAGTCCGCACAGTTCGACTACGGCCCCCAGCGCATCACGTGGCTCAGCCAGATCGCCACCGACTGGGCCGGTGACTGGGGCGACCTGGTCTCGATGAGTGCGAAGCTCCGCCGGCCCAACCTGGTCGGGGACACCAACATCGTTCGGGGCCGGGTGACCGGCACCCGTGAGGTCGGCGATCAGGGCCTGGTCGACCTCCGCGTCGCCGTGGTCAACCACGCCGACATCGAGACCGCCACCGCCGAGATCACCGTCCGGCTGCCACGACGAGACGCCGGCGAGCCTCGCGAGGTGCCTCTGCTCTGGGCCGAGGCGACCTCGGCGACGCCGTCCATCTACGGCTGAGCCCCACCACCCCGATCCGTCCCACCGAGGAGAGACCCATGCTGCTCAAGCCCGGCATCAAGCTCAAGGCGTCCGGCACCACTACCGAGATCATCGTCATCCAGGCTCCCGCCGAGGAGGTGACGCTGACCTGCGGTGGGGTACCGATGACCGCGAACGGTTCCGGCGAGAGCGGCTCCACCGAGGGCGAGGTGCTCATCGGCAAGCGCTACTGCGACGCCGCCGGCACCGTCGAGCTGCTGTGCTCGGCGAGCGGAGCCGGTCCGCTGGCCATGGACGGTGAAGCGCTGGTCGTGAAGGCGGCCAAGGCGCTGCCCTCGTCGGACTGAGCGTCAGGCACCGACGATGAACATCGTGACGCTGCTGGACATGGTCTCCAGCGTGGACCCGGACCGCGTCATCCTGGGCGACCGGCACGAGGGCGTGACCCTCGGCCGGCTGCGCGACCTCGCGGACCGCGCCGCCGGGGTGCTGAGCGACCACCCCGGCCGACCGCTGCTGTTCTCCGGCACTGCGACGGAGGCATTCCCGATCGCGCTGTTCGGCGCCGCCGTGGCGGGCAGGGCGTTCGCTCCCGTGAGCTACCGCCTGGCGGCAGGACCGTACGCCGAGCTGGTGACCGACCAGCTGCCGACCACGCTCATCGCCGAGCCCACGAGCTCCGACCAGCTCCGCGAGGGCCCCGAGCTGACCATGGCGACCCCCGCCGGCTTCATCGCCGCCGTCCGAGCCGCGGCACCGTCGGGCGCCGAGCCGGAGCAGGACCCCGAGGCGCCGGCCGTCCTGCTGCACACCAGCGGCACGACGGGCAAGCCGAAGGTGGCCGTCCTGCGGCATCGCCACCTCACCTCCTACGTCCTCAACGGCACCGAGATGCTGAGCGCAGGGCCCGACGAGGCGGCGCTCGTCAGCGTGCCGCCTTACCACATCGCGGGCGTCGCGGGCCTGCTCACGGGGATGTACTCGGGGCGGCGGATCGTGCAGCTGCCGAACTTCACCGCTGAGGACTGGGTCGCGACCGCGGCCGCGCAGGGGATCACCCACGCGATGGTCGTGCCGACCATGCTCGCCCGGATCGTGGAGGTCCTGGAGCAGACGGGGGAGACCCTGCCCACCCTCCGTCACCTGTCGTACGGCGGTGGCCGGATGCCGCGACCGGTCATCGAGCGCGCGCTCGGCATGCTGCCCCACGTCGGGTTCGTGAACGCCTACGGCCTGACCGAGACCACCTCCTCCATCGCCGTCCTCGGGCCCGATGAGCACCGTGCCGCCGTCTCCTCCGACGACCCGGCCGTGCGGGCTCGCCTCGAGTCCGTGGGCCGGCCGCTTCCGAGCGTGGAGATCGTGTGCCGTGACGCGCTCGGCGAGCCGGTCCCCCCAGGTGATCCCGGCGAGCTCTGGGTGCGCGGAGCCCAGGTCTCGGGGGAGTACGCCGCCACGTCCCAGCTCGACGACGACGGCTGGTTCCGTACCTTGGACGCTGGCCGGATCGACGACGAGGGCTACGTCTTCGTCGAGGGTCGGCTCGACGACGTCATCGTGCGAGGCGGGGAGAACCTCTCGCCGGGCGAGATCGAGAACGCCTTGCTCCAGCACCCGGCCGTCACCGACGCGGTCGTCTACGGCCAGCCCGATGAGATGTGGGGCGAGATCGTGGTCGCCGCGGTCGTCACAGCTCCCGGCAGTGACCCCGCCCCCGAGGAGCTGCAGGCCTGGGTGGCCTCGCTGCTCCGCTCGAGCCGGGTCCCCGCGCGGATCCGGTTCCTCACGGAGGTGCCACGCAACGACCTCGGCAAGGTGCTGCGCCGGGTCCTGCGAGCCGACTCCGAGGCCGCCACTCCGAGTCGCTGAGAGTTTGGTTGACGAATGGCACGTTATAGGCAAGGGTGACGCCGCTCACACTCCGCGAGACCCGGCCAGCTATCGGGAAATGCCCGGCTCCCATCACTCGACCAATGACATGCAAAAGAGGAGAACCATGGACTTCGAGGTGTTGATGAAGGCTTCCGCAGAGGCGGCCGCCTCCGCGACCCCGGTCGAGGCGACCCAGCTCTCGATCGGCTACTCCTGGTCGGAGATCCCCCGGTGGCACGAGGGCGTCTTCTACTTCAGCGACATGTACAACCACCGGATCCTCACCCTGGACGAGTCCGGCACCGCTAGCACCTACATCGACGCATCGGAGCGCAGCCCGCTCGCACCCGAGGCGGGCAGCACCGCGACGGGCACGACGGAGGTGGTCCTGGGCGGGCTGGGCTGGCTCCCGGACGGCCGCGCGATCGTGGTGTCGATGCACGAGCGTCTGCTCCTGGTTTCGGACGGCACGACGCTCGAGCAGTACGCCGACCTGCGCGACGTCGCGATCTCCTCGTGCAACGACATGGTGGTCGACGCCGAGGGCCGCGCCTACATCACGCAGCTGGGCTACGACTTGTTCGCCGGTGAGGACCCCCGTGAGGCCGGCTTGATCGTCGTCGAGCCCGACGGCACCGTCCGCGACTCGGGAGTCGGCACGTTCCGGGGAGCCAACGGCATCGGACTGTCCGCGGACGGCGGCACGCTGCTCACGGCCGAGAACGACGGCTGTCGCATCAGCGCACTCGATCGCGCCGCCGACGGGACCCTGTCTGGTCGGCGCGTGTGGGCGGAGCTCCCGTGGATGCCCGACGGTATTGCGATCGACGCGGAGGGCGGGGTCTGGGCCGGACTGCCCGGAAGTGGCTGGGTGGGCCGTTTCGTCGAGGGCGGCCAGGCCACCCACGCCGTCCAGCTCCCGATGGACCGTGCGATGGGCACGGCCGTCGCCCTGGGCGGCTCGGACCGCTCCACGCTGTTCATCGCCTGCGGCATGGAGGTCTTCGACTGGGCGAAGTCTCGCGACGAGGGCCTGGGCTCCATCTGGACCGCCTCCGCCCCGCACAGCGCCGGCACCACCCGCCCCTGACACCGCATCACGATCGAGGAGACACCACCATGGAAGAGCTCAACTTCGAGGGTCGCACCGTCATCGTGACCGGTGCGGGTCGGGGGATCGGGCGTGCCTACGCCCTGCTCCTCGCCTCACGCGGCGCGGGAGTCGTCGTCGCCGATCTCGGTGCCAGCACCGACGGCATGGGCGTGGACGGGGACGACCCGGCCGCCGACGTCGTGGCCGAGATCGAGGCCGCCGGTGGACGCGCCGTCGGCGTCCGGGCCGACGTGTCGACGCCGGAGGGCGCCCAGGCGATCGTGGACGCCGCGGTCTCGGCCTTCGGCGGCGTCGATGCTGTCATCAACAACGCCGGCATCGTCCGGGTCGCGGACTGGCTCGAGGTGCCCGCCGAGGAGTACCAGCGCCACCTCGAGGTGCACTACCTCGGCTCGTTGTGGCTCGCCCGCGCGGCGTGGCCGTACCTCAAGGAGTCCGGCTCCGGGCGCATCGTGAACACGATCTCTCCCGCGATGCTCGGCAATCCGATGATGGTGCACTACGGCAGCTCCAAGGGAGCTGTGTACGGCCTGACGCGCAACCTCGCCCTCGAGGGCATGGAGCATGGCATCAAGGTCAACGCGGTCTCGCCGGGTGCCGGCACCCGCATGGCCGAGGCCGCTGCTGACTCGCTGAGCGCAGAGATCATGGAGTACATGCGCACCGCGCTGACGCCCGAGCTGGTCGCCCCGCTCGGGGTCTACCTGGCGCACCCGTCCTCGGAGGTCACCGGCGAGGCGTTCAACGTCGCCGGCGGCATGGTGAACCGGATGGCGGTCGTCAACACCCAGGGCATCTACGACACCGAGCTCACGGTCGAGACGATCGCG
>JAEZKN010000148.1 GCA_023415395.1 Actinomycetes bacterium | reverse complement strand
GCCCAGGGGTGACCGGCGGGGCGAAGACCCAGCCGCTGGCCGTCGTGCCGTCCGCGGCGCTCCAGCGACAGCCGTACTCGTGGACGACGTCGGTGACGCCGCCCACCTCGGCGCGGTCGCCGTTCACCCACGCCTCGGCGTCCTCGGGCTCGGCGCCGAGGGCGTCCTCGACGGCCGCGGGTGCGACCCGCGAGCAGAAGGCCTCCCGTGCGAGCGTGATGTCGTCGGTCGCGAAGTCCGCCAGCGGGGTGGGCTCGGCGGTCGGGGCGGGGTCCGCGTCGGGCTCGTCGCCACCGCTGCACGCGGCCAGGAACGGCAGCGCGAGCAGGGTGGCGGCGGTCACGGCGGCGACCCGGGCTGTCCTCACGTCCCCGATCCTCTCAGGTGCCTCGTCTAGTCTCGATTCCCGTGATTCGGTTCGAGAAGGTCGTCAAGACGTACCCCGGCCAGGGGCGCCCCGCGCTCGACCAGGTGTCGGTGGACGTGGAGAAGGGCGAGTTCGTCTTCCTCGTCGGCACCTCGGGGTCGGGGAAGTCGACCTTCCTGCGGCTGGTGCTGCGCGAGTACCGCCCGACCGCGGGCCGCGTGTACGTCGCCGGCAAGGAGATCAACCGGCTGGCCAGCTGGAAGGTCCCGCGGCTGCGCCGGCAGATCGGCACCGTGTTCCAGGACTTCCGGCTGCTGCCGAACAAGACGGTCAACGAGAACGTCGGCTTCGCGCTCCAGGTGATCGGCCGCTCGCGCGGCGAGATCAACAAGCTGGTGCCCGAGACGCTGGAGATGGTGGGGCTCGAGGGCAAGGGCGACCGGATGCCCGACGAGCTCTCCGGCGGCGAGCAGCAGCGCGTCGCCGTGGCGCGGGCCTTCGTCAACCGGCCGATGATCCTCATCGCCGACGAGCCCACCGGCAACCTGGACCCGGCCACCTCGGTCGGCATCATGAAGCTGCTGGACCGCATCAACCGCACCGGCACCACCGTCCTCATGGCGACCCACGACGCCGGGATCGTGGACCAGATGCGCAAGCGCGTCATCGAGCTCGAGGACGGTCGCGTCGTGCGCGACCAGGCCCAGGGCATCTACGGCTTCCAGCACTGAACCGCGACGGATCAAGGACCCCGACTCCCTCATGCAGCTTCGTTACGTCTTCTCCGAGCTCGGCCAGGGCCTGCGCCGCAACCTGTCGATGCACCTCGCGGTCATCCTGACCCTCTTCGTGTCGCTCAGCCTGGTCGGCTTCGGCCTGCTCATGCGCGAACAGTCCGACAAGGCCACCGAGCAGTGGGGCTCCGAGCTCCAGATCACCGCCTTCCTCTGCAAGGCGCGCGACGACAACCCCGCCTGCACCGGCGAGGTGACCCAGGCGCAGAAGGACGCGCTGGAGAAGGTCATCGCCGACAACCCCGAGGTGGCCGACTGGCGCTTCGAGACCAAGGCGGAGGCGTTCGAGAAGGTCAAGGAGCTGCTCGGCCCGGAGAAGTTCGAGGGCTCCAACCCGGCCGCGACCGTGGACGACATGCCCGAGTCGGTCTGGATCACGCTGAAGGATCCCAAGCAGTACGAAGGCATCACGAGCGCGATCATCGGGCTCGACGGCGTCGCCAGCATCCGCGACCAGCGCGACACCGTCGGGCCACTGCTCCAGGCCATGGACGAGATGCAGACGTGGTCACTGCGGATCGCGATCGTGCTGGTCATCGCCGCGGTGCTCCAGGTGGCCAACACGGTCCGCCTGGCCGTCTTCGCCCGGCGGCGCGAGATCGGCATCATGCGGCTGGTCGGCGCGTCCCGGCTCTACATCGCGCTGCCCTTCCTCATGGAGGCGCTGGTCACGGCCGCGATCTCGCTCGTGCTCTCCGCGGGCGCGCTGGCCGGCTTCATGTACTTCGGCGTCCAGAACCGGCTGCGGGAGTCCGTCGGCTTCATCCCGTGGATCGACTGGGCCGACGCCCGCTTCTGCCTGATCGTGATCGCGATCCTCGCCCCGTTGCTCACCGTCGTGCCGACACTCCTGGTGAGCCGCAAATCCCTCAAAGCCTGAATCCGGCGGGTTACCGTCGTCCCGTTCTCTTCCCCGAACACGAAGGCTGACCGGTGCGTTCCTTCCCCCGTGCCGCACGCCCTCGCCTGGCCGCAGCCACCCTGGCGTGCGCGCTGGCGATGGGTGGGCTCGCCGTACCCCTCGCCAACGCGGGACCCCGCGACGACCAGCTCAAGGACCGGAAGCACCGGGCCGAGCAGCAGGTCGAGAAGGCCGAGCGCGACCTTCACGAGTCCAGCTCCCAGCTGCGCGCCGCCCAGGCGGCGGTGGACAAGGCCGTGCGAGCGCTCGACGCCGCCCGCGCGGCGTACACCTCGGCCAGCACCCGCCTCGCGGCCGCGGAGGTCCGCGACCGGGAGATGCAGGAGAAGCTCGAGGCCGCCGAGGCCCGGCTCGCGACCGCGCAGGAGGAGCTGGCCGACGGGCAGGCCGCGCTCGAGGAGCAGCGGCTGCACCTGACCGACACGGTCACCGGCATCTACGAGCAGGGTGACCCGCAGCTGCTCGCCTTCGCCTCGCTGCTCAAGTCGCAGTCGACCGCCGACCTGACCCGCCAGGAGGCGTTCAACGACGTCGTCGTCGGCCGGGAGGCTCGTGCCTACGACGACCTGCACGCCGCCGAGGTGCTGCTCCAGGTCCGGGAGACCCAGGTCCAGGACGCCCGCGACGAGGTGGAGGCCCAGCGCGAGGCCGCCGCGGAGCACCTGGTCACCATGCAGGCGCTGCACCAGGAGACCCGGCAGGCCAAGGAGCAGGTCCAGGCCTCGGTCGTCGCCAAGCGCGACGCCCGCGCGGACGCCGCCTCGGCCCGTCAGGCCGACCTGGCCGCCCTGCAGGCCGCCAAGAAGCGGGAGAACCGCATCAAGCAGCAGATCCTCGCGGCGTCGCGGCGCGCCAAGGGTGGCTACACCGGCTCGACCTCGGGCCTGCTCATCAGCCCGGTGCCGGGCTACGTGACCTCGCCGTTCGGCTACCGCGAGCACCCGATCTACCACTACTGGGGCCTGCACGACGGCACCGACTTCGGCGTCTCCTGCGGCGAGGGCATGCGGGCGGTCGCCGGGGGCACCGTGATCGCGAAGTACTACTCCTCGGTCTACGGCAACCGGCTCTACCTGAGCCTTGGCCAGATCAACGGCAAGAACGTCACGGCCGTCTACAACCACGCCAGCGGCTACCGCTACGGCGTCGGCGACCGCGTCGCCCAGGGTGCCGTCGTGGGCTACGTCGGCAGCACCGGCTGGTCGACCGGCAGCCACCTCCACTTCACGATCCTGGTGAACGGCACCGCCGTCGACCCGATGAACTGGCTGCCCTGAGGCAACCGTCGGACGGTGGTCGAGGAGGTTGCGCAGCAACCGTCGGACGGTGGTCGAGGAGGTTGCGCAGCAACCGTCCTACCGGTGGTTGAGGAGGTTGCGCAGCAACCGTCGGACGGTGGTTGAGGAGGTTGCGCAGCAACCGTCGGACGGAGGTCGAGGAGGTTGCGCAGCAACCGTCCTACCGGTGGTTGAGGAGGTTGCGCAGCAACCGTCCTACCGGTGGTTGAGGAGGTTGCGCAGCAACCGTCTCGAAACCACCTTGCCCGTCACTGAGAGAATGGTGGGATGGCCAGGGAACAGGGGCGCAAGCTCATCGCGCAGAACAAGAAGGCGCGACACGACTACCTCATCGAGGACACCTACGAGGCCGGTCTGGTCCTCATGGGCACCGAGGTGAAGTCGCTGCGCCAAGGCCGCGCGTCGCTCGTCGACGGGTTCGTCGACATCGACGGCCACGAGGCCTGGCTGCACGGGGTGCACATCCCGGAGTACTCCCAGGGCACCTGGACCAACCACGCCGCCCGCCGCAAGCGCAAGCTGCTCCTCAACCGCGAGGAGATCGACAAGATCGAGCGCCGCGTCAACGAGAAGGGCCTGACCGTCGTCCCGCTGTCGCTCTACTTCAAGGACGGCCGGGCCAAGGTCGAGATCGCGCTGGCCAAGGGCAAGAAGTCGTGGGACAAGCGGCACGCGATCGCCGAGCGGACGGCGAAGCGGGAGACCGAGATCGCCGTGGGCCGGCGGATGAAGGGCATGCGTGACTGACGGGCGCGACGACGTACCGGCGGTCCGGGCGGTCTGGGAGCGGCTCGGCCTGCCGGGACTGTTCGACGTGCATGTGCACTTCCTGCCGCCGAACATCCAACGCGCGGTCTACGCCGTCTTCGACGCGGCCGGCCCGAAGATCGGCCGCGAGTGGCCGATCCGCTACCGCCAGTCGCACGAGGAGCGGGTCGAGATCCTGCGCGAGATGGGCGTGCGGCGCTTCCCCACGCTGCCCTACGCGCACAAGCCTGGCGTCGCGGAGTACCTCAACGACTGGGCCGCACGCTTCGCCGACGAGGTGCCCGAGTCGCTGCGCTCGGCCACGTTCTATCCCGAGGAGTCGGCGGCGGCGTACGTCGGGGAGCGGATCGCGCGCGGCGTCGAGATCTTCAAGGTGCACCTGCAGGTGGGGGAGTTCCACCTCGACGACCCGCTGCTGGACCCGGTGTGGGGGCAGCTCGAGGACGCCGGCACGCCGGTCGTCGTGCATGCCGGCTCCGGTCCGGTCGGCAACGACT
The DNA here is from genome assembly GCA_023415395.1 of Actinomycetes bacterium. Taxonomy (GTDB): domain Bacteria; phylum Actinomycetota; class Actinomycetes; order Propionibacteriales; family Nocardioidaceae; genus Nocardioides. Next base: position 1,462 of record JAEZKN010000148.1, on the reverse strand, counting down.
TCACCGGGCCGGGCTCGACCGAGCGGCTGCTGCGGCGCTTCCCCCGCCTGGCCCTGGTGATCGCCCACATGGGCGCTCCGGAGTGCGCGGAGTTCCTCGCCCTCGCCGAGCGCCACGACGAGGTGCGGCTCGACACCACCATGGTCTTCACCGACTTCTTCCCGCCGTACCCCGCCGAGCTGGTGCCGCGGCTGCGCGACCTGGGCCTGGCCGGCAAGGTGCTGCTGGGCAGCGACTTCCCGACGATCCCCTATCCCTACGCCCACCAGCTCGAGGGCCTGGCCCGGCTCGACCTCGGCGACGACTGGCTGCGGGCGGTGTGCTGGGAGAACGGCGAGCGGCTGCTGGGCTCCTCCTGCGCCGGAGGCCTTCCCAACCCGACGATTTCCTGATGGAGTACCCCGCACGGGGGACAGACCTTCTCGAGGGAGTCTGTTCATGCGCAATCGTCTGTACCTGCTCGTCGTGGCCGTGCTTCTCGCGACCGGCCTCACCTCCGTCGGGACGCCGGCCCAGGCCAGCACCGGCGGCACCCCGGACGGGGAGCTCCACCCCAACGTGGGGCTGATCCTCTTCTACGACGCGACCGGCCGCTACCGCTGCTCGGCCACCCTGGTGAGCCCGACGGTCCTGCTCACCGCCGCCCACTGCACCTCGGGCACGCTCGGCAGCACCCTGGTCACCTTCGACTCCGTGATCGCGGAGCAGCCGCCCTCGCCGTTCCCGGCGGCGGCCGACCCGTCGGTGGGCTACACCCCGGAGGAGCTCGCGGCCGCGGGCTACCTGTCCGGCACGGCGTACACCCACCCGGCGTACTCCGACTTCACCGACCTCGACAACTGGAACGACGTCGGCGTCATCGTGCTTGACCAGCCCGTGACCGGCATCGAGCCGGCGACCATCGCCCCGGTCGGCACGCTCGACGCGATCGCCACCAAGGACCTGCGCCGGACGCTCTTCCGCGCCGTCGGCTACGGCACCGAGGTGCGCAAGCCGGACTCGGGACCGCAGAAGCCGCAGCCGATGTCCTACCCGCTGATCCGCCGCTACGTCGACATGCCGGGCCAGAAGCTGACGCCGCAGATCCTCCAGACCAACGGCAACGAGAAGGATCCCTTCGGCACCGGTGGCACCTGCTTCGGTGACTCCGGCGGCCCGGTCTTCCTCGGAGACCAGGTCGTCGCCGTGACGAGCTACGGCTACACGGCGAACTGCCGCTACCTGGGCGGCTACCAGCGCGTCGACATCCCGGTCGTCGCCGACTGGCTGGCCGACTTCCTCTGACGTCGGGGCCTCGCGGACGGGTCCCGGGCGCGCGGTGACCTTCGGCCCTGCTCCGGCGGGGCGGGGAGGAGTGGACTGGGTCCGTGCTCGAGACCGAGGTCCGTGTGGAGCGGACCTCGCCGCACCTGCTCCGAGGTCCGTACGCCGTGCCCCTGGGGCCGGTCGGGTAGCGGGGGCC
>JAEZKN010000097.1 GCA_023415395.1 Actinomycetes bacterium | reverse complement strand
CTCCCGCTCCGCGTCGTCCACTGCATCTGGGACGCCCGCGCGTCGTCCGGCACGGTCGGCCCCGACGAGGAGGGGTACGACGCCGAGCGGCTGCTCCTCGCCGAGACCGTCGCCGGCATGTCCGAGGCCTACCCCGACGTCGAGGTCCAGACCGCGCTCGAGCGCGGCATGGTCGACCGCACGCTGGTGCGCCTCGGGGAGCAGGCCGAGCTCGTCGTGGTGGGCGTCAAGCGCCGCAACCCGATCGCCGGGCTGGTCCGCGGCCGCACCTCCGCGGTCGTCACCGAGCAGTCCACCGGCATCGTCGCGGTGGTGCCGGAGCCGGTCGCGGGGGACTGACCCCGGGCGCGGTCGCTGGTCGTCGCTGGTCGTCGCTGTTTCACCATGGTGAGTGGGTGAACCCGCACCTCCCACGGCGGGCATGCCGTGTGAAGTGCAGGTTCGTCCACCTACCGTGGTGAACCAGCAACCCGTGGTGAACCAGCAACGCCGGCCCCCGCCTCACGACACCACCCCGTCGACGTAGACCCAACGCCCGGCCCGGCGCTCGAACCGGCTCCGCTCGCGCATCTGGCCGGGCACGCCGTGGCGCTCGTAGGTCGCCACGAACTCGACCCAGTCCTCGCCCGACCCCAGGATCGTGAGGCGGGTCCAGGTCGTGGCGGGGTCGGGGGAGAGGTCGTCGGGCCGGGTTCGCGGGTGCCAGGTGCGGAAGACGTGGTCGACGTCGCCGACCGCGAAGGCGGAGTACCGCGACCGCATCAGCTCCTCCGCGGTCTGGGCCTGCGCGGCGCCGCGGTGCAGGCGGCCGCAGCAGGCGTCGTACGCCTGGCCGGAGCCGCACGGGCAGGTCTGCTGGAGGGTCACGCGCGCCAGCCTAGGACCGCCCTCCGGCACGACTGTCGGGGTGATCCCTGACGTTCTCGGCCGATGCTTCACCCCAGAACGTCAGGTTTCCCCGGCCCACCGGGGAATCCGCCGCCGGCCACCACCCACAACCGGAGACGGTGTCCGGCCTTGCGCGGCGGGCGTAGCGTGGCGACGTGACTGCACCCGCCACTGCACCGCAGATCAGCACGGTCGGAGAGCTGCGTGCCTCCGGCCACGTCCAGCGAACCCTGCGCGAGGAGATCCGCGCCAACCTCCTCGCCGCGCTGCGCGAGGGCCGCGACCCGTGGCCCGGCCTGCACGGCTTCGAGGACACCGTGATCCCGCAGGTCGAGCGCGCGCTGATCGCCGGCCACGACATCGTGCTGCTCGGCGAGCGCGGCCAGGGCAAGACCCGGCTGCTGCGCACCCTCGTCGGCCTGCTCGACGAGTGGACGCCGGTGATCTCCGGGTCCGAGCTCGGCGAGCACCCCTACGACCCGATCACGGTCACCTCGATCCAGGCCGCCGCGGCGTACGGCGACGAGCTGCGGGTCTCCTGGCGCCACCGGAGCGACCGGTACGCGGAGAAGCTGGCCACGCCCGACACCAGCGTCGCGGACCTGATCGGCGACGTGGACCCGATGAAGGTCGCCGAGGGCCGCTCGCTCGGCGACCCCGAGACCATCCACTTCGGGCTGATCCCGCGCAGCCACCGCGGGATCGTGGCCATCAACGAGCTCCCCGACCTCGCCGAGCGCATCCAGGTCGCGATGCTCAACGTGATGGAGGAGCGCGACATCCAGATCCGCGGCTACGTCCTGCGGCTGCCGCTCGACGTGCTCGTCGTGGCCAGCGCCAACCCGGAGGACTACACCAACCGCGGTCGGATCATCACCCCGCTCAAGGACCGCTTCGGTGCCGAGATCCGCACGCACTACCCGACCGAGCTCCAGGACGAGGTCGCGGTGATCCGGCAGGAGGCGGACCTGGTCGCCGAGGTGCCGGACGCGCTCATGGAGGTGCTGGCGCGCTTCACCCGCCAGCTGCGCGAGTCCAGCGCGGTCGACCAGCGCTCGGGCGTCTCGGCCCGCTTCGCGATCGCCGGGGCGGAGACGATCGCGGCCGCCGCACTGCACCGCGCGACGGTCCAGGGCGAGGACGAGGCCGTGGCGCGCGTCGTCGACCTGGAGACCGCGGTGGAGGTGCTCGGCGGCAAGGTCGAGTTCGAGAGCGGCGAGGAGGGCCGCGAGGCCGAGGTGCTCACCCACCTGCTCCGCACCGCGACCGCCGAGACCGTGCGCTCGCACTTCCGCGGCCTCGACCTCGCGCTGCTGGTCGACGCCATCGAGGCGGGTGCCATGGTCACCACCGGCGAGCAGGTCACCGCCCGCGACTTCCTCACCGGCCTGCCGGTGCTGGGCGAGTCCGAGCTCTACGACGACGTCTGCGACCGGCTCGGCGCCACCAACGACGGCCAGCGTGCGTGCGCCATCGAGCTCGCGCTCGAGGGCCTCTACCTGGCCCGGAGGATCGGGAAGGACACCGACGGCGCGGAGACGGTCTATGGCTGAGCCGGCGAGGACCCGATGAAGGACCGCACCCGCTTCACGAGGTACGACGGCGGCGACCCGCTCGCCCCGCCGGTCGACCTCGCCGAGGCGCTCGACGCGATCGGCGAGGACGTCATGGCGGGCTACTCGCCCGAGCGCGCGATGCGCGAGTTCCTGCGCCGCGGCGGGCGCGACCAGGCCGGCCTCGACGACCTCGCTCGGCGGGTGGCCGAGCGCCGCCGCGAGCTGACCCAGCGCCACCACCTCGACGGCACGTTGGAGCAGGTGCGCGAGCTGCTCGACCACGCGCTGATCGAGGAGCGCAAGCAGCTGGCCCGCGACGCGATGATGGACGACGCCGACCGCGCCTTCCGCGAGATGCAGCTGGAGAACCTGCCGCCCAGCACGGCGGCCGCCGTGAGCGAGCTGTCGTCCTACGACTGGCAGAGCCGCGAGGCCCGCGAGGACTACGAGCAGATCAAGGACCTGCTCGGGCGCGAGCTCCTCGACCAGCGCTTCGCCGGCATGAAGCAGGCGCTGGAGGGCGCCACCGACGAGGATCGTGCCGCGGTCAACGAGATGCTCGGCGACCTCAACGACCTCCTGGAGAAGCACCGCCTCGGCGAGGACACCCAGGACGACTTCGACGAGTTCATGGCCAAGCACGGGGACTTCTTCCCGGAGAACCCCCAGAACGTCGAGGAGCTCCTCGACTCCCTGGCCCAGCGCTCGGCGGCGGCCCAGCGGATGCTCAACTCGATGTCGCCCGAGCAGCGCCAGGAGCTGATGGAGCTCTCGCAGCAGGCCTTCGGCTCCCCGCAGCTCTCCGACGCGCTCGACCGGCTCGACTCCAACCTCCAGGCGCTGCGTCCCGGCGAGGACTGGGGCGGCTCGGAGCAGATGTCGGGCGAGGAGGGCCTCGGGCTCGGCGACGGCACCGGGGTCTTCTCCGACCTGGCCGACCTCGACACGCTCGCCGAGCAGCTCTCCCAGTCCTACGGCGGCGCCCGGATGGACGACGTCGACCTGGACAAGCTGGCGCGGCAGCTCGGCGACCAGGCCGCGGTCGACGCACGCACCCTCCAGCGGCTCGAGCAGGCGCTGCGCGACTCGGGCTACCTCAAGCGCGGCACCGACGGGCAGTACCGGCTCTCGCCCAAGGCGATGCGCCAGCTCGGCAAGGCACTGCTGCGCGACGTCGCGGAGCGGATGTCGGGCCGCCAGGGTGCGCGGGAGCTGCAGCGTGCCGGCGCCGCGGGCGACCTGTCCGGGGCCACCCGGCCGTGGGCGTTCGGCGACACCGAGCCCTGGCACGTCCCGCGCACGATCCTCAACGGTGTGCTGCGGCGCGCCGGCACGCCGGACGGGCCGCGCCTGTCGATCGACGACGTCGAGGTCCAGGAGACCGAGGCCCGCACGCAGGCCGCGGTGGCGCTGCTCGTCGACACGTCGTTCTCGATGGCCATGGACGGGCGCTGGGTGCCCATGAAGCGCACGGCGCTGGCGCTGCACACGCTGATCCGGTCCCGCTTCCGCGGCGACCACCTCCAGCTGATCGGCTTCGGCCGGCACGCGGAGGTGATGGAGATCGAGCAGCTCACCGCCCTCGACGCGATGTGGGACAAGGGCACGAACCTCCACCACGCACTGCTGCTGGCCAACCGGCACTTCCGCAAGCACCCCAACGCCCAGCCGGTGCTGCTGATCGTCACCGACGGCGAGCCCACCTCCCACCTCGAGCCCGACGGGGACGTCTACTTCTCCTACCCGCCGCACCCGCTCACGGTGGCCTACGCCGTGCGCGAGCTCGACAACGCCGGGCGGCTCGGCGCGCAGACGACGTTCTTCCGGCTGGGCGAGGACCCGGGCCTGGCCCGGTTCATCGAGCAGATGGCCCGCCGCGTGGACGGCCGCGTCGTCGCCCCGGAGCTCGACGACCTCGGCGCCGCGGGCGTCGGGTCCTACCTGGGCTCCCGCGGACCCGCGGGCCTCGGTGGCTGGGGCGGCGGAGGCTACGGCGACTGGTTCGGCGGCCGTGGCTTCTGGGTGGGGGACTAGTAGCCCCGTCGGACCCGCTCCCAGTTGGCGCACGGCTTGGCTGAGGTCGAGCGGACGCCGGAGCACAGCGGCCGCAGCGCCGGCGGCTCGAGCTCGTCGGTGTGCACGTCGCGCACCATCAGCTCCCGCACCAGCTGGTAGCCGTTGAGGAAGATCTCGCAGTCGCAGTAGCCGCCCACGGAGCCCAGCCGGCGTTCGAGCCCCGTGGCGGCCGGGACGCGCGTGTCGCGGAAGTGCTGCGCCCAGCGGAGCGTGGTGTCGCAGCCGTGGGCGGACAGCATCCGGTGGACGTAGCACGCCAGGCACTCGTGCTCGCCGGGCTCGCTGTCCGGGTCCGCCAGGATCCGGAGGTACTGCTCGGCCTCGTCGGCCACCGTCGTCTCGCGCATGGCTCCTTCCTAGACGGAGCCACCGACAACCGATCGGCTCAGGCCGGGTGGAGGTACGCCGCCAGCTCCTCCACACCGTCGACCAGCCGAGTGCCGGGGCGGGCCCAGGAGGCGTTGGCGTCCACGGCGTGCACGGGTACGCCGGCCGGCAGCACGCCCGAGGCGACCAGCTCGGACGCGAGCGACTGCGCGCCCGGCAGGTCGTAGCCGCAGGGGGCGACGACGACCACGTCGGGCTCGGCCGCGTGGACGGTCTCCCACCGCACCCGCTCGGACCTCGCACCGGCCGTGCCGAGCACACAGGTGCCGCCGGCGGCCTCGATCATCTCCGGCACCCAGTGGCCGGGGGAGTAGGGCGGGTCGGTCCACTCCAGCAGCAGGACCCGCGGTCGGGGGCGCCCGGCCACCCGGGACCGCACGGCGTCGAGCCGGGCCCGCAGCGAGGCCACCAGCTCCTGCGCGGCGGCCTGGCGGCCCGTGGCCCCGCCGAGCGTGAGGATCGAGGCGAGGACCTCCTCGATCGTGTGCGGGTCGATGGTGAGCACCTCGGCCCGACAGCCGAGGTAGGACAGCGCGTCGTCGACCACGGAGACGTCGACCGCGCAGACCGCGCAGAGGTCCTGGGTGACCACCAGGTCGGCGTCGAGCTCAGCGAGCGCGTCGGCGGCCAGGTGGTAGAGGTCCTCCCCGCGCGCCATCGCGCCGGCGACGTACGCGTCGATCTCGGCGGGGGCCAGGCCCTCGGGAAGCGCCGAGGTCGACACGATCCTGCGGGTGCGGGCCTCGGGAGGGAAGTCGCACTCGAAGGTCACACCGACCACGTCGTCGCCGGCGCCGATGGCGAAGAGGATCTCCGTGGTGGAGGGGAGCAGGGAGACGATCCGCACCCCTCCACCCTAGGAGCCCTCAGGTGGACTGGTCCCGGTTCAGCTGACGGTCGTCATGGCCAGCTCGGTCAGGTCGACCGACTTGGGGATCGACGGGGCCGAGGCGTCCATGGACATGATGTTGGCGTAGACGATGAACTTCCCCTTGCGGGCGAAGAGCGAGTTGAACACCGAGCGGGTGGTCTGGCCGGCCTTCGTGCACTTCATCTTGTACTGGTAGCCCCAGCGCTCGTCGCCGAGCTTGAAGGCGATCTTCTTCATGTCGATGTCGCACTTCATGCCGCCGGTGCCGCCACCACCACCGCCACCCGAGCCGCCGCCGGGGCAGTCCTTGGCGGACTTGCCGTAGCCGCGGAGGTAGGCGATCGCCGCCTTCTCGGTCGGGAACTTCATCGCGGACACCGAGAGCATCGGCGTCTGGCCGGTGATCTCGAAGACGTCGGGGTCGCCCGAGGTGTAGTCGGGGGAGTACGACGCGGAGGTCGCGCTCGCCCCCTTGATGGCCTTGCCCGGCTTGCACTTCTTGCCGGGGCCGAAGACCTTGCCGGTGCTCTCGTAGGCGGTGCCGCCCTCGACGTGGGTCCAGATCTTCGCGACCTGGTCGATGGTGGGGACCTTCGCCGCACCGGCCGCGGTGGCGGGGGAGGTGGCGGCGGAGACGGTCAGGGCGGGGACGGCGAGCGCGATCAGCGCCCGGGTCAGCCAGCGGCGGGACATGGTGGACTCTCTCTCAGTCGGTCTGCACCGGTTCGGTGTCGGAAGGTCTGTTCCGACGAGGAGCCGATCCGGTTCGGTGAGAGGAGACTCGCGGGCGTCCCTTGAGGTCTGCTTGGAACTGGCTTGGAGGCGCCGCCGCCCCGCCGCCGTCCCGGAGCCGCCCCGGAGCCGGCGACGCTCAGCCGGCGGTGCGCAGGGCCAGCCCGGCCAGCCGGACCGCCTTGCTCCGTGCCGGCATCGTGCCGTTGGTCGAGACCGTGAGCGCGAGGATGACCAGCGTGCGCTTGCGGACGACGAGCACCTGCGCGTCGACCGTCGCCCCACCCTCGTCGAGGCGGATGGTCCGGCCCCAGCCGGCGTCGCCCAGGTCGACGTCGAAGCGCACGTTGCTGGTCTGGCCCTCGGCGCGGAAGCACTTGCGGAAGGTGCTGTCGACGCGCGCGGCGTACAGCTTGGCCCGCTTCAGCCCGCCGAACCGAGCGGCGCGCAGGGTGATCCCGGGGGTGCGGCGGGTCTGCGGGGTGTACTCCGGGGCGTAGTAGTCGCCTTGGTTGCCCGCGGCCTTGCGGACGACGGCCGGGTCGGCGTCGCAGCGGCGGGCGTAGATCTCGACCGGCTCCTCGGTGAGGAGC
>JAEZKN010000093.1 GCA_023415395.1 Actinomycetes bacterium | reverse complement strand
CGGTCGTGAAGCGCGCCGTCGACGTCGTCGCCGAGGTCTCCCCGCGCGTCGGGCTCGTGCTCAAGGCCGACATCCGGCCGGGCTTCGAGGGCCAGCTCACCGCGAAGGTGGAGCGGGTCGAGCGGATCCTGGGCACCTGATGTCCGAGCTGCCCACCCATCCGCCGCCGCCGTACCCGCCCCCGCCGCCGCCCGCGCCGCCGAAGCGTCGCGCGTTGCCCGTGGTGGTCGCCGTCGTGGTGGCCGTGCTGGTGGTGGTGGCGGCGATCACGGTGCCGGTCGTGCTGCACCAGCGCGACGCGGACGACGTCGCGCGCGTGGGCCCGGTCGACCTCGACGCGGTCGAGACCTACGACGACCTGGACCCCTCGCACACCGAGGACGACGTCGACTACCCGCAGAGCCCGGCCGTCGGCGGGCCGCACGCGCCCGCCTGGCTCGACTGCGGGGTCTACGACAGCCCGGTGCGCGAGGAGAACGTCGTGCACGACCTCGAGCACGGCACGGTCTGGATAACCTACGACCCCGAGGCCGGGGTCGACACAGACCTCCTGGCCGGGCTGCTGCCGCAGAACGGCATCCTCTCGCCGTACGACGACCTCGGCTCGCCCGTCGTCGTCACCGTGTGGGGCCGCCAGCTCGCGCTGGACGGCGCGGACGACCCGCGGCTGCCGCTGTTCATCGACACCTACGGCGGCGGCGAGACCGCGCCGGAGCCGTTCGCGTCCTGCGCGGGCGGGGTGCAGTCGCCGTCCGGCCAGCCGGGCTCGAGCGTCTAGCCCGGCTTCCGCTCGGCCATGAGCTGCACCTCGGTGTCGGCGAAGCCCACCGACCGGTAGATGCGGATCGCGAGGTAGCCGGGGTCGGCGACCATCACCAGCGTCCGCGCGCCCAGCTCCTCGAGGCCGAAGCGGCTCACCTCGTGCACGAGCGTGCCGGCCAGACCGCGTCCGCGCGCGGCGGGATGGGTCTTCACCTGCTGGAACCGCGCCAGCCCCGGGCCGGCGGCCACCAGCCCCATCGACGCGAGCAGGCGGCCGTCGACGAACGCCCCCCACCACTCGCCGATCCCGCGCCCGGTCAGCGAGCGCTCGGCGGCGGTCTTGGCGCTGACGAACGCCTCGCTGTGGTGCTCGTCCTCGCCCGCCCGGGCCAGCTCGGCCTGCTGGCGCCAGTCGTCGTCGCCGGCGAGCGGACGGTACGTCGCCTCGCGGTTCGGCCGCGGCGGCTGGTGGACCGACGTCGCGGTCATCACGGTCATCGCCTCGGTGCTGAGCCCCGCCTCGCGCAGCGCCGCGAGGTCGTCGACCGTCCCCTGGGGGTCGTCCACCCCGAAGGCCAGGTGCTGGGCACCGGGGAAGGTCGCGGCGAAGCGCTCGAGCCAGCCCGGGACCTCCTCGGCGGAGGGCGGTCGGGGGAGGAGCAGGAAGTTCCCCCACCAGTACGTCGGGTTGGCCGGCGTCCGGACGACCACGTGGTCGCCGCGGTCCTCGACCTCGCTGCCGGCGAGGGCGGCCAGGGCGAGGTCGGTGCGGAAGGCCAGGGAGCTCACGTGCACGCCGAGACGGTAGTCGCCCGTGGCACGATCGGTCGCGTGGATTCCGAGACCCGCACCTACCGCACCGGCAACCGCGACGTCGTCCTCGACCTGACCTCCGACTGCCGGGAGTTCGCCTCGGCGCGCGGCGACGGCCTGCTCCACGTCTTCGTCCCGCACGCGACCGCCGGCATCGCGATCCTCGAGACCGGCGCCGGCAGCGACGACGACCTGCTCGCAACGCTCGCCGACCTGCTGCCGGCCGACGACCGCTGGCGCCACGCCCACGGCAGCCGCGGCCACGGCCGCTCGCACGTGATGCCGGCCCTGGTCCCGCCGTACGCCACCGTCCCGGTGCTGGACGGCCGCCTCGCCCTCGGCACCTGGCAGAGCATCTGCCTGGTCGACCTCAACGTGGACAACCACGAGCGCGACGTCCGGCTCAGCTTCCTGGCCTCCGCGTGACCGTCTCCCGGGGGACTCCCAGCAGCCTCCCGGGTCGCCGTCCCACCCTGTGAGAGAGTGATCCGGCTCTTTTTCGACACGGGGGTTGGCACGTGAGGCGTTGGCGGTACCGGCCGCTGCAGGCGGTGGCGGTGGTCGCGCTCGCCGCGCTGCTGGTGGCGTCGGTGGCAGTGGCCCCGCTCTACTTCCGCGCCATGCAGCAGTCGGCCACGCGCGTGGTGCTCGAGCAGGCGCCCGTGGTGAGCCGCGGGGTGCAGCTCGCCCAGTCGCCGGACGACGACGGCATCCGGCCGGTGCCCGCCCAGCAGCCGGAGCAGGTCGCCACGAACCTCCCCGAGGACCTCCGCACGCTGCTCGAGCCCCCGGTCCTCGGCCTGTCCTCGAGCGCCGCGACCGACGTCGGCAACGGACGGGAGCCGCACGGAGAGCTGCTCTGGCGCAGCGACCAGTGCGCCCACGTGGAGTTCGACGAGGGCGGGTGCCCGGCCGCGGCCGACGAGATCGCGGTGAGCGGCGCCGACGCGGAGAACTTCGGCCTCGACCTGGGCACGACCGTCGAGGCCACGGGGCCCGGTGGCGTGCCGAGCCGGCTGGTGGTCGTCGGCGTCTACACCCAGGTGCCGTCGGACTACTGGTTCGGTCAGGCCCTGACCGGGCGCTCCGGCACGGTCATCACCAACGGCCTCGCCGCCGAGCTGCAGCACGACGCGTGGCTCACCGCCCGGGAGTCCTTCGGCGGCGGGGGCGAGCCGTTCCCGGCGACGGTCAGCAAGGCCGACTTCGTCCTCGACCCCGCCGACGTCGGCGTCGAGGACCTGCACGCGCTCGGCGCCGGCATCGAGGGGCTCGCGACCCGGATCCCCGAGCCCGGCGTCCCGGTCGTCACGGTCGACTCGCAGCTGCCGAGCCTCGACGAGGACGTGCAGGAGCAGATCGACCAGTCGCGCGTCACGGTGCCGCTGCTGATCGCGCAGCTCGGGCTGCTCGCCGTGGTCGTCCTGTGGCTGGTCCTGGCGGCGGTCACCGAGCAGCGGCGCACCGAGGTCGCGGTCGCCCGGCTGCGCGGCCGCGGCCGCTCCGGGGCACGTCGCCTGCTGCTGGCCTAGCTGCTCCCGCT
>JAEZKN010000278.1 GCA_023415395.1 Actinomycetes bacterium | reverse complement strand
CGTCGGGGGCGCGCAGGAGCCGGGGCTCGCAGATCGCGGCGACGGCGGCGCGCTGCACGAGCGGATGCGGGTCCTCGGTCCACGCCCGGACGACCGCGAGGAGCGCCGGGAGATCCCGGTCGCCGAGACGCTGCATGGCCATCGCCACCGCCTCCCGGACCCGCCAGCGGTCGTCGCACGCGTGGTCGTGCAGCCGGGTGAGGACGGCCGGGTCGGCGGCCCGGGAACCCAGCGCCAGCACCCCGCAGAAGGTGCGGTACTCGTCGCCGCTGCCGATCAGGGCGTCGCCGAGCGCGGGGTCGACCAGGTCGGCCACCACCTGCGCCAGCTCGAGGTTGCCGCGCGGGCCCGGGAGCCCGGAGTGCGCGTCGAGGTACGCCGGCCAGGTGTCCGGGGCGCGCGCGACCAGCTCGGCGCGGTACTCCTCGGCGCGGCCCATCCCTCCAGGCTAGCCATCCGGGGACGGTGGACAGGGGCGAAGGTCGCGGCGGTGCGCCACTAGGGTCGGCACATGACCGACCGCCTCGTCTGGCTGCCGTTCGACCCCGCCGAGCTCGGTGACCCGCCCGCCGGACTGCGCTACGAGGTCGTCGACCCGACGGTCCACGTGCCCGAGAGCGTGGGCGAGGTGCGGTTCTACGTGCCGCCCTACCAGGTCGGGCCGGCGGTCTCCGAGGTACTGCCGCGGATGACGTCGCTCGAGGTCGTGCAGACGCTCACCGCGGGGGTCGACAACGTCCGGGCCCACGTCCCCGACGGGGTGCTGCTCTGCAACGGCCGCGGCATCCACGACACCTCGACCGCCGAGCTGGCGGTCACGCTCGTCCTCGCCAGCCTGCGCGGCGTGCCCGGCTTCGTGCGCGACCAGGACCGCCGCCGGTGGCGCACCGGCTGGCACCCAGCGCTCGCCGACCGGCGCGTGCTGATCGTCGGGTACGGCGCGGTGGGCGAGGCGATCGAGCGCCGGCTGGTGCCGTTCGAGGTCGAGGTCGTCCGCGTCGCCCGCAGCCCGCGCGAGGGCGTCCACCCGATCACCGACCTGCCGCGGCTCCTGCCCGACGCGGACGTCGTCGTGCTCGTCGTACCCCTCACCGAGGAGACGCGCGGCCTGGTCGACGCCGAATTCCTGGCCGCGATGAAGGACAGCGCGCTGCTCGTCAACGTCGCCCGCGGGGCGGTGGTCGACACCGACGCGGTGGTGGCCGCGCTGCACGGTGGGCGGCTGCACTACGCGACCGACGTGGCCGAGGTCGAGCCGCTGCCCGAGGACCACCCGCTCTGGGACGCCCCCCACCTCCTCGTCTCCCCGCACGTCGGGGGAGCCAGCAGCGCGATGTGGCCGCGGGCCCACCGCCTGGTCCGCGACCAGCTGCACCGCTACGCCGCCGGCGAGGAGCTGGTGAACGTCATGTCCGGCGAGTACTGACCGGGACATAGACTCCGCGACGTGGCAGGACGGATCCGCGAGGAGGACATCGCCGAGGTGCGCGAGAAGTCGCGCATCGACGACGTCGTCTCGCAGTACGTCACCCTCCGCAACGCCGGCGGAGGCTCCCAGAAGGGCCTGTGCCCCTTCCACGACGAGAAGTCGCCGTCGTTCAACGTGAACCCCTCCCGGGGCTTCTTCCACTGCTTCGGCTGCGGTGAAGGCGGCGACGTCATCACCTTCCTCATGAAGATCGACGGCCTCAGCTTCGGCGAGGCGGTCGAGCGGCTGGCCGAGAAGGTCGGCGTCGTGCTGCGGCGCGAGGAGGACGACGGCCAGCGCGAGGCGCCCAAGGGCCCGCAGCGCGGCCGGCTGATCGAGGCCAACCGGGTCGCGCAGGAGTTCTACGCCGAGCAGCTCGGCACCCCCGAGGCGCAGGTCGCCCGGCAGTTCCTCATGGAGCGCGGCTTCGACCAGGACGCGGCGGTGCGCTTCGGCAACGGGTTCGCGCCCCGCGACGGCGAGGCGCTGCTCCAGCACCTGCGCGCCCGCCGCTTCACCCAGGAGGAGATGGTCGAGGCCGGGCTGGTCGCGATCGGTCGCTCGGCGTACGACCGCTTCCGCGGGCGGCTGCTCTGGCCGATCCGCGACGCGAGCGGCGACACCCTCGGGTTCGGCGCGCGGCGGATCTTCGACGACGACCGGATCGAGGCGAAGTACCTCAACACCCCGGAGACCAAGCTCTACAAGAAGAGCCAGGTCCTCTATGGCATCGACCTGGCGCGCAAGGAGATCGGCCGCTCCTCGCAGGCCGTGATCGTCGAGGGCTACACCGACGTGATGGCCTGCCACCTCGCCGGCGTCGGCACGGCCATCGCCACCTGCGGCACCGCCTTCGGCGACGACCACTCGCGGGTGCTGCGTCGGTTCATGCACGACCACGAGGAGTTCCGCGGCGAGGTCATCTTCACCTTCGACGGCGACGCGGCCGGCCAGAAGGCCGCGATGCGGGCCTTCGGCGGCGACCAGAACTTCGTCTCCCAGACCTACGTCGCCGTCGAGCCGGACGGGCTCGACCCCTGTGACCTGCGGATCAAGAAGGGCGACGCTGCCGTCCGCGAGCTGGTCGCCCGGAGGGTGCCCCTCTACCGCTTCGTGCTCGGCAACGTCGTGGCGAAGTACGACCTCGACCGCGCCGACGGTCGCGTCGACGCGCTGCGCGAGGGCGCCCGGCTGGTCTCGAGCATCCGCGACAGGTCGAAGGTGGACGCGTTCGCCCGGGAGCTGGCCGGGATGGTGGGGCTCGACGTCGACGAGGCCCGCGCGGAGGTGCGCCGGGCCGCCAACCGTCGCCCCGCCCCCGACGGCCGCGCGGCGGAGGCCGCCGTGGC
>JAEZKN010000059.1 GCA_023415395.1 Actinomycetes bacterium | reverse complement strand
AGCGGCACGCACCGGCTTTATGCGGTGGCTTAGCTTTTCGCCGCCGTATCGGCCTCGTCGGGGTGGGTGCGGAAGAGCTCGTCGTGCCAGGCCCACACCACGTCGAGCCCGGCGAGCAGGCGGCGGCGCGACTCCTCGGTGCCGCGGGCGAGCGTGACGAACCACCGCCCGGCGTAGTCGCGGTGGTAGGCGACCTCCTTGACCCCCTTGGCCGCGATCGCCGCGAGGACGGGGTCGGGGTGGGTGACGAGCCGCTCGAGCAGCGCCAGCCGGTAGGTCGACGCCAGCAGGAGCCGGGCGATCGTCACCGCGAAGTCGCCGTTGTCCGCCTCCACCAGGCGGAGGTTGCGGAAGCCCGGCTCGTCCCGGAAGAACGCGAGCGCGTCCTCCGCCGGGACCGGCGACCACTCCGGCAGCACGGGCACCACCGACGGGTCGGCCGCCGCCGCCCGCGCCAGCAGCAGCCGGGCCTGGCCGAGCAGGTCGAGCGCGATGTTGGCCAGTGCGATGTCGTCCTCGAGGTCCGGCGCGTTGCTGGTCCACTCCGCGAGGCGGTGGGAGTGGATGAGTGCGTCGTCGCCGAGCATCAGGCAGTAGCGCGCCAGGGCGGCGGGGTCCACGCCGTCGGGGATGGTGGTGTCGACGCCGGCAAGCGGGTCTGCGCCCTGCGGCTCGATGGGGGCGGTGCCGAAGGCCCACTGGGACTCGTCGCCGCCGGTGAGGCCGTCGTAGACGGACTGGTGCTCGTCGTTCACGCTGCGCTCACTCCCCGCCGCTCACATGTGGGGGACGTCGTCGGGGATCGAGTAGAACGTGGGGTGCCGGTAGACCTTGTCACCGGCCGGCGCGAAGAGCGGGTCCTTCTCGTCCGGACTGGAGGCGACCACGTCGGACGAGCGCACCACCCAGATGCTCACGCCCTCGTTGCGGCGCGTGTAGACGTCGCGCGCGTGCCGCAGCGCCATCTGGTCGTCGGCCGCGTGCAGCGACCCGACGTGCACGTGGTTGAGCCCGCGGCGACCGCGGACGAAGACCTCCCACAGCGGCCACTCGCTGCGCACCTCGCTCATGCGGACTCCTCTCCCTGCACCGACGCCCGGGCGGCGTACGCCGTCGCCGCCTCGCGCACCCACGCACCGTCCTCGTGCGCCCGGCGCCGGTGGGCGATCCGCTGCGCGTTGCAGGGACCACCGCCCGCGACGACCCGGGAGAACTCCTCCCAGTCGGGCTGGCCGAAGTCGTGGTGGCCGCGCTCCTCGTTCCAGCGCAGCTCCGGGTCGGGCAGCGTGACGCCGAGCGCCTCGGCCTGCGGCACGGTCATGTCGACGAACTTCTGCCGCAGCTCGTCGTTGGTGTCGCGCTTGATCCCCCACGCCATCGACCGGGCGGTGTTGGGCGAGTCGGCGTCCGGAGGACCGAACATCATCAGCGCCGGCCACCAGAAGCGGTCGACCGACTCCTGCACCATCGCCCGCTGCTCGTCGGTGCCGCGCATCATCGTCATCAGCAGCTCGAAGCCCTGCCGCTGGTGGAAGGACTCCTCCTTGCAGATGCGGATCATCGCGCGGCCGTAGGGACCGTAGGACGTCCGGCACAGCGGCACCTGGTTGCAGATCGCGGCACCGTCGACCAGCCAGCCGATGGTGCCGACGTCGGCGTAGGACAGCGTCGGGTAGTTGAAGATCGAGGAGTACTTCTGCCGGCCGCTGAGGAGCTTCTCGGTCAGCTCGCCGCGGGAGACGCCGAGCGTCTCGCACGCGGAGTAGAGGTAGAGGCCGTGCCCGGCCTCGTCCTGGACCTTGGCCAGCAGGATCGCCTTGCGCCGCAGCGAGGGCGCGCGGGTGATCCAGTTGCCCTCGGGCTGCATGCCGATGATCTCGGAGTGCGCGTGCTGGGCGATCTGGCGCACCAGCGTGGCGCGGTACTGCTCGGGCATCCAGTCGCGCGGCTCGACCCGCTCGTGCGCGCCGACGATCCGCTCGAACTCCTCGAGGAGGTCGGCTTCCGGCAGAGGGGTCGCGGTCATGGGTCCTCCGATTAACAGACCGATCGGTCAGTAATAGTGTAACGCCTGTCAGCGCCGCGGTCGCTGGTCGACGATGCGGCGCATCTTGCCGACCGAGCGCTCGATCCCGGCCGGCTCGACGACCTCGACGCCGACGCTCACGCCGATCCGCGCCTTCACCAGGTCGCGCAGGACCGCGCCGGCCCCGGCCGCGCGCTCCGCCGACGCGGTCTCGCGACGCTCGACCCGCACGGTCATCTCGTCCAGCGTGCCCGCGCGGGTCAGCACGCACTGGAAGTGCGGGGAGAGCTCGGGCGTGCCGAGGATCAGCTCCTCGACCTGGGTCGGGAAGAGGTTCACGCCGCGCAGGATGATCATGTCGTCGGTCCGCCCGGTGACCTTCTCCATCCGCCGCATCGTGCGGGCGGTGCCCGGCAGCAGCCGGGTCAGGTCGCGGGTGCGGTAGCGCAGGACGGGCATCGCCTGCTTGGTCAGCGAGGTCAGGACCAGCTCCCCGCGCTCGCCGTCGGGCAGCACCGCGCCGGTCACGGGGTCGATCACCTCGGGGTAGAAGTGGTCCTCCCACACGTGCAGGCCGTCCTTGGTCTCCACGCACTCGGCCGCCACGCCGGGCCCGATCACCTCCGAGAGCCCGTAGATGTCGACGGCGTGCGCGTCGAGCCGGTCCTCCATCTCGCGGCGCATGTCGTTGGTCCACGGCTCCGCACCGAAGACGCCGACCTTCAGCGAGGTGCTGCGCGGGTCGATGCCCTGCCGCTCCATCTCGTCGACGATCGCCAGCATGTAGGACGGCGTCACCATGATGACGTCGGGCCGGAAGTCCGCGATCAGCTGCACCTGGCGCTCGGTCATCCCGCCGGAGACCGGGACCACGGTGCAGCCGAGCCGCTCGGCACCGTGGTGCGCACCCAGCCCTCCGGTGAAGAGCCCGTAGCCGTAGGCGTTGTGCAGCACGTGCCCGGCACGACCGCCGGCGGCACGGATGCTCCGGGCCATCACGTCGGCCCAGGTGTCGAGGTCGTCGCGGGTGTAGCCGACCACGGTCGGCTTGCCGGTGGTGCCCGAGGAGGCGTGCACCCTCGTGACCTGCTCGCGCGGGACCGCGAACATCCCGAAGGGGTAGTTCTCGCGCAGGTCGGCCTTGGTCGTGAACGGCAGCCGCGCGAGGTCGTCGAGCCCGCGGACGTCGTCGGGGTGGACGCCGGCGGCGTCGAGTGCGGCGCGGTAGTGCGGGACGTGCTCCCATGCATGGCGCACCGACCAGCGCAGCCGCTCGCCCTGGAGGTGGCGGAGCTCGTCGACCGAGGCGGTCTCGATCGGGTCGAGGTCGCCCGGTCGGGGGCCGAGGTCCTGCACGACGCCACCTCCCGAGTTCCTGACCGTTCGTTCAGGAACTCGTCTCGATGAGACCACGCCGTCCGAGTCGCTGTCGAGCCCGGATTTTTCTGCCATATTGCCGGGACGACGCGAATGCGTCCGTCCCCGAGGAGGCACGCCCATGCTGCAGCTCGCCCGACGTACCCAGGCCCTGGCCGCCACCACCGCCGTGCTCGCCCTGCTCCTGGCAGGCTGCGGGGACGACGACAGCGGGGGCGACGACACGGGCGCGGAGCCGGTCGCGAGCGGCGAGGCGGTCTGCGACACCACGGACGCGACCGACGACCTGCTGGCCAGCATCTGCGAGGCCGGCGTCATCACCGTCTCGACCGACCCCGCCTATCCCCCGCAGTCCTCGCTCGACCCGAAGTCGGGCGACTACGAGGGCTTCGACATCGACGTCGCCACCGAGATCGCCAACCGGCTCGGCGTCGACATCGCCTGGGAGACCCCGTCGTGGGACGTCATCACCGCGGGCAGCTGGAACAACCGGTGGCAGATGAGCGTCGGCTCGATGACGCCGACCAACGACCGCCAGAAGGTCCTCGACTTCACCCAGCCGTACTACTACACGCCGGCCGTCGTCGCGGTGAACGCCGACAACACCGACATCGAGGACCTCGAGACCGACCTCGACGGCAAGACGATCGGCGTCTGCGCCGGCTGCACCTACGAGCAGTTCCTCGACAAGAGCCTGGCCATCGAGGGCTTCGACTTCGACTTCGTCATCGACGACGCCGAGATCGTCGGCTACGACACCGACACCACCGCGATGCAGGACCTCGCGCTCGGCGACGGCGAGCGCCTCGACGCCGCGATCACCTCGCTGACCGTGGCCCAGGGCTACGAGAACGCCGGCAACCCCACCAAGATCGTCGGCGACCCGGTGTTCTACGAGCCGCTGTCGGTCGCCATCGACAAGTCCTCCGAGCTCGACCCGGCCAGCCTGGTGGAGGCGGTGGACGGGATCGTGGGCGAGATGCACGACGACGGCACCCTGACCGGCTTCTCCGAGAAGTGGTACGACGGGGTCGACCTGACGGTCCAGCAGTGACCTCACCCCAGACGCGCGAGTCCGCCTTCGAGCGGCTCGCCCTCGCGAGCGCGCGCATCCCCTTCCGGCTGAAGGTGGCGGCCGTGTGGGTCGTCATCTTCGCGCTGCTCGCGATGTTCGTCGTCGCCGCCGGCTTCGACCGGGAGTGGATCCGGGACAACATCTCCTACATCGCCGGCGGCCTGCGCTACACGATGGCGATGGCGGTCGGCGGCATCGTCATCGCGATCGTGCTGGCGACGCTCGGCGCGCTCGCCCGGCTCTCGCGCAACCCGATCGCCTACGGCGTCTCGGGCTTCTACGTCTCGTTCTTCCGCGGCACGCCGCTGATCGTCCAGATGTTCCTGCTCTACCTGGCGCTGCCGCCGGTGGGCCGCAACCTCACCGACAAGTACGCCTGGCTGCCCGAGGGCTTCGAGTCGGCACTGATCATGGACGCGGCGGTGGCCGGCACGCTCGCCCTCGGCCTCAACTACGGCGCCTACATGACCGAGATCTTCCGCGCCGGCATCCAGGCCGTGGCGGTCGGTCAGTCCGAGGCCGCCGACGCCCTCGGCATGACCCACGGCCAGAAGATGCGCAAGGTGATCCTGCCGCAGGCCTTCCGGGTGATCATCCCGCCCACCGGCAACGAGTTCATCGCGATGATGAAGGACACCGCACTGGTCTCCTTCCTCGGCGTCACGGTCGCCAGCGCCGAGATCTTCCGCCGCGCCCAGCTGCTCGGCAAGGCCGACTTCAAGAACCTCGAGGCCTACCTCGCCTGCGCGATCCTCTACTGGGTCCTCACCGCGATCTTCTCCTTCTTCCAGCGCCGCCTGGAGAACCGGCTGGCGCGCGGCTACGTGCGGACGCCCGCCCTCAAGGTGCAGCCGCAGCCCGGGGTCGGGAAGGAGACGCTGTGAGCGAGCCGATCGTCCGCATCGAGGGACTGCACAAGAGCTTCGGGCACCTCGAGGTGGTCAGGGGCGTCGACATGGAGGTGCAGAAGGGCGAGGTCGTCGTCATCTTCGGCCGCTCCGGCTCCGGCAAGTCCACGCTGCTGCGCTGCGTCAACATGATCGAGGACCCGACGTCGGGGTCGATCGAGGTGTCCGGCGTACGTCTCGAGGGTGGGCACCGCACCCGCCGCAAGCGGCGGCAGATCCGGCAGCTGCGACTCAAGACCGGCATGGTCTTCCAGCAGTTCAACCTCTTCCCGAACATGACCGTGCTCGACAACGTGATGTGCGGGCCGATGTGCGCCGGCGGCAAGCAGGCGGCGGTCCAGCAGCGCTCCCTCGACCTGCTCGACCGCGTCGGTCTGGCCGACAAGGCCGGCGAGCACCCGATCCGCCTGTCCGGCGGCCAGCAGCAGCGCGTGGCGATCGCGCGCGCCCTGGCGATGGAGCCGGACGTGATGCTCTTCGACGAGCCGACCTCCTCCCTCGACCCCGAGCTGACCGGCGAGGTCCTCGGGGTGATGACCTCCCTGGCCCGCGACCTGCACATGACGATGATGGTCGTCACCCACGAGATGGGGTTCGCCCGGGAGGTCGCGGACCGGATGTGCTTCTTCCACGACGGCACCATCCTCGAGGAGGGACCGCCCGCACAGATCGTTGCCGCACCCGCGCGTCCGGAGACCAAGACCTTCCTCGACGCGGTGCTCTGAGAGGACGACCATGATCAGGACCACGCCGTTCCACAGCCGGCTGAGCGAGCTCAACGACCAGCACCTGTACACGCACTGGCAGGGCACGCTCTCACCGCTGCGCTACACCCATGCGCCCAAGCACGAGTACTTCGCGGTGCGCAACAGCGTCGGCGTCTTCGACACCTCGCCGCTCTACAAGTACGCCGTCCGCGGCCCGGACGCGGAGCGGCTGCTCGCCGGGGCGCTCGTGCGCGACATCAGGACCTGCCGGCCGGGCCAGGCGCACTACACGGCCTGGTGCGACGACCGGGGCTACGTCATGCACGACGGCGTGGTCTTCCGGCACGCCGCCGACGACTTCCTGCTGACCGCGGGACGGCCGGCCCTGTCGTGGTTCCAGGAGCTCGGCGCCGGGATGCGGGTCGAGCTCGAGGACGTCACCGAGCAGCTCGGCATGCTCGCGGTCCAGGGCCCTCGGTCGCGGGCCGTGCTGGCCGACCTCATGCCCGAGGCCGAGAAGCTCGGCTACTTCGACCACGTCCCGGCCAAGGTCGCGGGCGCCGGCGCCGGCGCCGGCGTCACGCTCTCGCGCACCGGCTACACCGGCGACCTCGGCTTCGAGATCACGGTCGCCGCCGAGGACGCCGTACCCCTGCTCGACGCGGTGCTGGAGGCCGGGCGGCCGCACAGCATCCGGCCGTTCGGCGAGGAGGCGCTGATGACGCTGCGCATCGAGGCCGGCCTCCCGCTCGTCGACGTCGAGTGGCACGACGCCCGGCTGGCCTTCAGCGACGCCGACTGCGTGACCCCCAAGGAGCTCGGCTTCGGCTGGATGCTCCGCGGCGTCCGCGACGGCTCGCGCCGCTTCGTGGGGTCCGAGGCGATCCGTCGTGAGCTGGTCGAGGGCACGTCACGCTGGGCCACGACCGGCATCGTCGTCGACGCCGACGACTGGCTGCGGCTCTACCGCGAGGCCGGCCTCTTCCCGCCGAAGTCCGAGCACCCGCTGCCCTACGAGTCGATGATCCTCGACGGCGATCCCCAGGAGGGGCTGAGCGAGGTCGGCTACTGCACGAGCTTCGTCTACTCCCCCGTGCTCCAGCGCCACATCGGCATCGCCCGGGTCCGCCCGGACCTCGCCGCCGCGGGCACCGAGCTGCGGCTCGAGCTGGCCGTCAACCACCACAACACCACGGTGCGGGTCGCGACGACTCCGATGCCGTTCTTCGACCCGGAGAGGAAGAAGGCATGAGCGCTACGTCCAGCCACGAGTACGACGCGATCGTCGTCGGCGGAGGCCACAACGGACTGACCCACGCGGCGTACCTCGGCAGGGCCGGCCTGCGCACGCTGGTGCTCGAGAAGAACGACCTCGTGGGCGGCGCGGCGATCACCGAGGAGCTGCTGCCGGGCTTCAGCTTCACGACGTTCTCCTACGCACTCAGCCTGCTGCGCCCCGAGATCATCCACGAGCTCGACCTGGTCAAGCACGGCTTCCTGCCGTTGATGATGCCCTCGTCGTTCCACCCGACCGGCGACGGCGGCTACCTGCTCTTCGGCGACGACCACGCGCAGAACCTCCAGGAGATCCGCCGCCACTCGCCTCGTGACGCGGACGCCTACGAGCGCTACCACCGCGACCTCGACCGCGTCTGCCAGGCGATCCGCCCGCTCTTCGACAACGCGCCGCCGAACATCTTCGGCAACGACCCCGAGGACGCGGCCGACGTGAAGTGGCTGCTGGGCCACCTCGGCGGCATCGACCGCAAGACCGTGCACGACATCGTCCGGCTGCTCACCGGCAGCGCGAAGGACTGGCTCGACGACTACTTCGAGCACGAGGCGATCAAGGGCTACCACGCGTCGTCCTCGATCATCGGCTCCCAGGTGGGACCGATGTCGCCGGGCTCCGCACTGGTGCTGCTCTTCCACAAGATGGGCGAGCACGACGGGCACCTCGGCTCGTGGGCGTTCCACAAGGGCGGCAACGGTGGCTTCACCCAGGTGCTGGCGCGGGCGGCCCAGGCCAACGGCGCCGAGATCCGCCTGGGCGCGCAGGTGACGTCGGTGATCACCGAGGGCGGCCGCGCCGTCGGCGTCGCGCTGGAGGACGGCACCGAGTTCCGCGCACCCGTCGTGGTGTCGGCGCTCGACCCCCGGCGTACGTTCCTGGAGCTGGTCGAGCCGCGCGAGCTGCCGCTCGACCTGGTCGACAACATCCGCCGGATGAGGTTCCGTGGCGTCTCGGCCAAGGTCAACTTCGCCCTCGACGGGCTGCCGACCTTCCCCGCGCTGCCGGACACCGTCGACCACTTCGGTGGCTTCCTCAACATCGGCCCGACGATCGAGTACGTCGAGCGCGCCTTCGACGCCGCGAAGTACGGGTGGTACTCCTAGCAGCCGTTCATCGACGCCGCCGTGCAGTCAGTCGTCGACCCCGACATGGCGCCCCCGCGCAAGCACGTCATGTCGTGCTTCGTGCAGTACGCGCCGTACGAGCTGCGCGGCAGCGACTGGGAGACGGAGCGCCAGGCCTTCGGCGACAAGGCCCAGGCCGTGCTCGAGTCGCACTTCCCCGGCTTCGGCGACCTGGTGCTGCACCGCGAGGTCGTCACGCCGGTCGACATCGAGGCCCGCACCGGGCTGAGCGAGGGCAACATCTTCGCCGGCGAGTTCCTCGCCCCGCAGATGTACTTCTTCCGCCCGGCGCCGGGATGGAGCCAGTACGCCACGCCCATCGACGGCTACTACCAGTGCGGCTCCGGCACCCACCCCGGTGGCTGCGTGATCGGCTCGCCCGGCAAGCTGGCCAGCGAGCGGGTGCTGCGCGACCTCAAGCGCTGAGGTCCTGCCTCTCGGGTAGTGGGGGGGGGGGGGCGCGGCGGGGGGGGGCCGGGGCCTGGAGAAGATGGAGCAGGTCTACGGCTTCGAGATGACCGACGGCGCGGGTGACTTCTTCGGCTACACCGCCGACCACCTGTTCGCGGACATCTGGAGTCGCCCCGGGCTCACCGACCGCGACCGCCGGCTGCTGCTCATCGGGCTGCTCGCCGGCACCGGCGGGCACGACGTGCTGACGATCCAGGTGCCGGCGGCGTACCGCAACGGCGAGCTCAGCGCCGACGAGCTGCGCGAGATCGTGGTGTTCCTGAGCCA
>JAEZKN010000003.1 GCA_023415395.1 Actinomycetes bacterium | reverse complement strand
GCCAGACCCCGAGCGGCCACGCGCCGACGAAGCCGGCGAGCGCGAGCAGCACGATCGTCGGGCCCGGCGAGACCCGCGCGTGGTCCGAGAGGTACGCCGAGAGCAGCAGGCCCCCGACCGACGCGACGGTGCCGAGGGCCATCGCCGCGGTCAGCGTGGTCCGGAAGGACCGGCTCAGCTGCTGGGAGGTCGCCACCGGGACCACCATGAGCGCCGACACCAGCAGCAGGCCGACGGTGCGCATGGCGACCGTCACGGTGACGGCGGCCAGGACGGCGACGAGCACGTTGTAGACCCGGATGTTGAGCCCGGCGACCCGGGCGAACTCCTGGTCCTGGGCGACCGCGAAGAGCTGGGGCGCCAGCCCGACGCAGACGACCACCACGACGGCCGCGAGCGCCATCGTGACGATCACGTCGTTGGCCGAGATCGTGGTGATCGAGCCGAAGAGGAACTGGTTGAGCCGCGCCCCGCTCTCGTTCGCGAGCCCGGTGATGAGCACGCCGCCGGCCAGGCCGCCGTAGAAGAGCAGCGCCAGCGCGACGTCGCCGTTGGCGTGCCCGCGCTCGCGGATGACCTCGATCGCGACGGCGCCGAGGATCGCGACGACCACGGCGGTCCAGGTGGGGGAGGTGCCGGTGAGGAGCCCGAGCGCGACCCCGGTGACGGCGACGTGGCCGATGCCGTCGCCCATGAGCGCCATCCGGCGCTGCACCAGGTAGGTGCCGATGGCCGGGGCCGCCAGGCCGGTGAAGACGGCGGCGAGCAGCGCGCGCTGCATGAACGGCATCGACAGCAGGTCGAGGTAGTCGCTCATGGCTGGCCGCGCTCGATGAGGGACGAGATGTGCGGGGCGTGGTCGTGCCGCCCGGGCTCGTCGTGGTGGTGGTGATGGTGGTCGTGGTGCTGGTCCAGGTGCGCGGTCGCCACCTGCTCGCTGGCCAGCGGCGGGCCGTCGTAGGCGATCCGGCCGTCCCGCATCACCACGGCCCGGTCGATGAGCGGGGCCATCGGCCCCAGCTCGTGGGCGACGAGCACGATCGTGGCGCCGCGCTCGGACATGGTGCGCAGGGTGTCGGCGAGCACCTGCTGGTTCGGCAGGTCGACCCCCGCGGTGGGCTCGTCGAGGAAGAACAGCTCGGGCTCGCCCGCCAGGGCCCGCGCGATGAGGACGCGCTGTTGCTGGCCACCGGACAGCGACGAGACGCTCTCGCCCGCGCGGTGGGCGAGCCCCACCACCTCGAGGGCGTCGCGGACGGCGGCCCGGTCGGCCCGGCCGAGCGGACGCAGCAGCCGGCGACGGGTCAGCCGCCCGGAGGCGACGACCTCCCACACCGACGCGGGGACTCCGGAGGTGGCGCCCCCGCGCTGCGGGACGAACCCCACCCGCTGCCAGTCGTGGAAGGACGCGAACGGCGTGCCGAAGAGGCGCAGTGACCCGGTCGCCAGCGGCCAGAGGCCGGTCAGCGCCCGGACCAGCGTGGACTTGCCGGAGCCGTTCGCGCCCATGAGCGCGACGAACTCACCCGACGGCACCGTCAGGTCGATGTGGCGCAGGATCGGGCGGCCCGCGATGGCGACGGCGCCGTTCTCCAGCTCGACGACCGGGGTCAACAGCCGTTCGCCTCCTCGAGTGCGGTCAGGTTCTGCCTCATCAGGGAAAGGTAGTCCTCGCCGGCCGTCTCGTCGGTCAGGCCCTCGACCGGGTCGAGCACGCCGACCTCCGCGCCGGTGTCCCGCGCCAGCTGCTCGGCGATGTCCGGGCTGACCAGCGACTCGTAGAACACGGTGGTGAGGCCCTCGTCGTCGATGACCTCCTGCAGGTGCGCGAGGTCGGCCGGGGTGGGCTCGGCGTCGGGGGAGAGGCCGGCGATCGGCTCGAACTCCAGGCCGTAGCGGCTGAGGTAGCCGAACGCGTCGTGGGCGACCACGACGGTGTCGCGCTCGCACCGGGCCAGCCCGTCGGCGTACTCGGCGTCGAGGGCCTCCAGGTCCGCGCGCAGGTCGGCCGCGTTCGCGCGGTAGTCCTCGGCATGGTCGGGGTCGACCTCGGCGAGCTCCTCGGCGACCGCGTCGCCGAGGTCGCCCATGAGCAGCGGGTCCTGCCAGAAGTGCGGGTCGGTGTCGCCGTGGTCGTGCGACTCCTCGTGCGACTCCTCGTGCGACTCCTCGTGCGACTCCTCGTGCGACTCCGAGTCGGGCTCCTCGTGGTCGTGGTCGTGGTCACCGGCGGCGGGGCGCAGGTCGAGCACGTCGGTGACGTCGAGGGTCGCGCCCTCGGCGTTCGTCTCCACCGCGTCGTCGACCGCCGGCTGGAAGCCGCCCTCGAAGACGACGAGGTCGGCCTCGGCCACCTCGGCGGTCTCCCGCACGGTCAGCTCGAGGTCGTGCGGCTCGCCGCCGGGGGCGGTGAGGTTCGTGACCTCCGCGTGCTCGCCGGCCACCCGCTCGGCGACGTACTGGAGGGGGTAGAACGCCGCCGCCACCTGGACGCCGTCGTCGAGCCCGGCCGAGTCGTCGGACAGGGCGGCGCACCCGGACAGGGCGAGGACGAGGGGGACGGCGAGCAGGGATCTCATGAGAACGATTCTCAGATGAGTTGAGAACCGTTGTCAACTGGTTCGCGGCTACGATCTCGTCGTGCTGGTCGTGAACAGGTTCCGCGTCCCGGTCGCCGACGGCGAGTCGTTCCGCTCCGAGCTCGCGACCGCGCGCGAGGCGCTCGCCGCGTGCGCCGGGTACGCCGGCGGGGAGATCGGCCGCAACGTCGACGACCCCGAGCTGTGGGTGCTGAGCACGCGCTGGTCCAACGTGGGCAGCTACCGCCGCGCGCTGTCGTCCTACGACGTCAAGCTCCGTGCCGTCGCCGTGCTCTCGCGGGCCGTCGAGGAGCCGTCGGCCTACGAGGACGCCGAGCCCGGCACCACCCTCAACGATCCCGGTGCGCGGTCGATAGGCTGAGCCTTTGCCGTCGTTCCACCGCTGATCACGTCGCCGAACACCTCGCTGATCACCAGCTGACCATAGGAGCCACCGTGGCCAAGCCGCCGCCGTCCACCGTCGACCACGTCGTCTCGCTCGCCAAGCGCCGGGGCTTCGTCTACCCGTGCGGCGAGATCTACGGCGGCACCCGCTCCGCCTGGGACTACGGCCCGCTCGGCGTGGAGCTGAAGGAGAACATCAAGCGGCAGTGGTGGAAGTCCATGGTCACCATGCGCGACGACATGGTCGGCCTCGACTCCTCGATCATCCTGCCGCGCCAGGTGTGGGAGGCCAGCGGCCACGTCGACACCTTCACCGACCCGCTGACCGAGTGCCAGTCGTGCCACAAGCGCTTCCGGGCCGACCACCTGCAGGAGGAGGTCGCGGAGAAGAAGGGCATCGAGAACCCCGACGACGTCGACCTGGCCACCGTGGCCTGCCCCAACTGCGGCACCCGCGGCGCGTGGACCGAGCCGCGCCAGTTCTCCGGCCTGCTCAAGACCTACCTCGGCGTCATCGAGGACGAGTCCGGCCTGCACTACCTGCGCCCCGAGACCGCGCAGGGCATCTTCATCAACTTCGCCAACGTCGTGACCTCGAGCCGGCAGAAGCCGCCGTTCGGCATCGCCCAGATCGGCAAGAGCTTCCGCAACGAGATCACGCCGGGCAACTTCATCTTCCGCACCCGCGAGTTCGA
>JAEZKN010000532.1 GCA_023415395.1 Actinomycetes bacterium | reverse complement strand
GGGTAGTGCACGTCGCCCTGGGGCTCGAGCGGCACCTCGCTGATGACCTGCTCGGTCGCGACGGGCAGCGCCGCGGCGTACACCTGCGCCCCACCCACCACCATCACGTCGCCCGGCAGGTCGGCGGCCCGCTCGAGCGCCTCGTCGAGCGAGTGCGCGACGAGCACGCCGTCAGCCGACCAGGACGGGTCGCGGGTGAGGACGATCGTGGTGCGGCCCGGCAGCGGCCGACCGATCGAGTCGTAGGTCGTGCGGCCCATGACGAGGGTGTGACCCATCGTGAGCCTCTTGAACTCCGCCTGCTCCCCCGGGATCCGCCACGGGATGTCGGGACCGTCGCCGATCACGCCGTTGCGGGCGACCGCGGCGACGAGCACGACGCGCGTGCTCATACCGCGATCGGGGCCTTGATGCCCGGGTGCGGGTCGTAGCCCTCGACGGCGACGTGCTCGAGGTCGAAGGCGTCGAGCTCGGTGACGGACGGATCGAGCACCAGCGTCGGCAGCGGCCGCGGCTCGCGGGTGAGCTGCAGCTGCGCCTGCTCGAGATGGTTGGAGTAGAGGTGGGCGTCGCCCAGCGTGTGCACGAAGTCGCCGACCTGCAGGCCGGTCACCTGGGCGACCATGTGCGTGAGCAGGGCGTAGGAGGCGATGTTGAACGGGACGCCGAGGAAGACGTCGGCCGAGCGCTGGTAGAGCTGGCACGAGAGCCGGCCGTCGGCGACGTAGAACTGGAAGAGCGCGTGGCACGGGGCGAGCGCCATGTCGGGGATGTCGGCGACGTTCCACGCCGACACGATCAGCCGTCGCGAGTCGGGGTTGGCCCGGATGTCGGCGACGACCTGCTGGATCTGGTCGATGTGCCGGCCGTCGGGTGCGGGCCACGAGCGCCACTGGTAGCCGTAGACCGGCCCGAGGTCGCCGTCCTCGTCGGCCCACTCGTCCCAGATCGTGATGCCGCGGTCCTGCAGCCACTTGACGTTGGTGTCGCCGCGGAGGAACCACAGCAGCTCGCCGAAGACCGAGCGCGTGTGGATCTTCTTGGTGGTGACCAGCGGGAAGCCGGCGGTCAGGTCGAAGCGCATCTGGTGGCCGAAGACCGAGCGGGTGCCGGTGCCGGTGCGGTCGCCCTTCTCGACGCCCTCGTCGAGGATGCGCTGGAGGAGGTCGAGGTACTGCTGCACGGTCCCGACCCTAGTCCAGCGCCGGCGAGCCCCAGGCGACGTCGCCGGTGATGGTCGTGCGCGTGTCGCCCCCGACCCAGACCCGGCCGTCGACGAGCTCGACGTGGATCCGGCCGGCCCGGCCGAGCGCGGTGCCCTGGGAGGCGACGTACGCCGCGGGCAGCCGGCCACCGGCCAGCCACTGCCCCACCCCGGCGTTGAGCGAGCCGGTGACGGGGTCCTCGGGCATGCCGTAGCCGGGGCAGAAGGCGCGCAGCTCCGCCGCGAGCTCTCCGCCGGCGTACGGCCCGACGACGCCGACCTTCAGGTCACCGAACGCCGCCCAGTCGGGCTGGATCGCGAGCACGGCGTCGGCGTCGCGCAGCAGCACGCCGACCCAGCCGGGGCCGTTGTCGATCCACGCGGTGTCGACGATCTCCTCGCGCGGGATCGCGAGCGCGGTCGCGATGGCGTCGACGTCGGCGTCGGCGACCGGGCCCGAGCGCGTGAGCGGCGGGGCGGCGAACGAGAGGCGCCCGCCGCGCCGCAGGGTCACCAGGCCGGCCCCGCACTCCTGCACGACCTCCTCCCCTGCCGGCACGCCGCCGGCCTCGAGCCACGCGTGCGCGCTGCCGAGCGTGGGGTGCCCCGCGAACGGCAGCTCGCCGCCCGGCGTCCAGATCCGCAGCCGGTAGTCGGCCGCGGGGTCGGTGGGCGTGAGGAGGAAGGTCGTCTCCGACAGGTTGGTCCAGCGAGCGAACGCCGCCATCTGCTCGTCGGTGACGCCGTCGGCGTCGTGGACGACCGCGACCGGGTTGCCCATCAGCGGCTCGGAGGAGAAGACATCGACCTGGCTGAACCTCATGGTCAGCAAACTAGCGAGTCCGTCCAGCGAGTCCGTCCCACGAGTCCGCCTAGTCGGCGAGCAGCGCCGGCTCGCCGCCGGTCGCGACGGGCACGACGTCCTGGCACACGCCGGTGCCGGGTTCGCAGGTGCGCAGCAGGAGCAGGTCGTCGTCCGCGGTCACGACCAGGTAGGCGACCTCCTGGAGCGGGGTGAAGCCGGCCGCGACGACCTTCTCCCCCGGCACGACGCCGGGGTCGATGGACTCACCGGTGCGGCTGTCGTAGAGCAGCGGCTGCCAGGCGCCGCTGCTGTCGGTCGTGCCCGGCACGCGGCTGAGCACGTAACGGCCGCCGAAGGACAGCTCGCCGCCCTCCCCGACGCGGAGGAAGCTGAGCCCGAAGAGCGGCTGCACGATCTCGATGCGGTCCTCGCGCTGGAAGACCCGCGTGGCCGAGGCCTGGTCGATGAGCCCGGTGGGAGGCAGGTGCTGCGGGTCGGCGTCGGGCGGCTCCCACGCGTAGTCGCCGTCGTCGGTGCCGAACTGCACCTGGCCCTGGTCGAGCGCGATCGGGCGCACCGACTCGTCCACGCCGAGCCCGCCGACCTCGGCGCGGTGGGCGACGTCCCACACGACCAGCCGCGCCCGCGGGTCGCCGGGCTCGACCCAGGCGGCCCAGCCGTGGTCGGTCGAGCCGATCAGCTCCGAGCCGGCCAGTGCCACGCCGACCTCGACCACCTCCCCGTCCGGGGCCACCTGGCCGACGATGCCGTCCTCGTCGAGGTAGACCATCGTGTCGCCGACGGCGACCAGGTCGATGATGCCGGGGATCGTGACGGTCACCTTCCGCAGGTGCAGCCGGCCCTCGGCGTACCACGCGATCGAGGTGGGGCTGAGCACCCGGTCGACGTCCGCGGGCCGCTGGCGCACCTCCTCGCGCGAGAGGACCACGCCCACCCAGGTGCCGAGG
>JAEZKN010000420.1 GCA_023415395.1 Actinomycetes bacterium | reverse complement strand
GGCCTCGACCGCGGCCGGGGCACCCTCGTAGCCGGTGATCATCAGGCACCCGGCCGAGCCGGACCCGCCGATCGCTTCCGGGTCGGCGAGGTTGATCGCGGTCTCGGACTCGTCGGAGAGCCGCAGCACCGTCGGCAGCAGGCCGGACTGGGCGAGCGTGCGCATCGCGGTGGCGCCGTCGGCGAAGGACGGCCAGCGCCACCCCTCGTAGACCGTGACCTCGGGCAGCGCGC
This sequence comes from Actinomycetes bacterium, assembly GCA_023415395.1. Classification (GTDB taxonomy): domain Bacteria; phylum Actinomycetota; class Actinomycetes; order Propionibacteriales; family Nocardioidaceae; genus Nocardioides. The sequence continues at coordinate 4,395 of JAEZKN010000420.1, read as the reverse complement.
GGACCCGGACGGTGACCGCGGTGATGACGCCGAAGGTGCCCTCGGAGCCCAGGAAGAGCTGGCGCAGGTCGGGCCCGGCGGCGTTGGCCGGCGCGCTGCCCAGGTCGATCCGGCCGCGCGGGGTGGCGACGGTCAGGCCGACGACCAGCGAGTCGAAGCGGCCGTAGCCGGCGCTCGACTGGCCACTGGACCGGGTGGCCGCGAAGCCGCCGATCGAGGCGTACTCGAAGGACTGGGGGTAGTGGCCGAGCGTCACCCCCTCCGCCGCGAGCAGCGCCTCGGCCTCGGGCCCCCGCAGGCCCGGCTCCAGCACGGCGGTCATCGAGACGTGGTCGACCGCGACCAGCCGCTTCATCCGCACGAGGTCGAGGCTCAGCACGCCGGCGTACCCCTCGCGCGCGGCGACCAGGCCGCCGGTCACCGACGTGCCGCCCCCGAACGGGACGACCGCGAGGTGGTGCTCGACCGCGATCGCGAGGACCGCGGCGACCTCGTCGTGCGAGCCGGGGCGGACGACGGCGTCGGGCGCGTCGGAGAGGTCGCCCTCGCGCGCCCGGAGGAGGTCGGGCGTCGACTTTCCCCGGGTGCGCAGCCGCCGGGTCTCGTCGTCGGTGCGGACGTGCTCGGCGCCGACGACCTCGGCGAGCTGCCCCAGCACGTCGGCGGGGATCGCCGGGGTGGGGAGGGCCGGTGGCTGGACCGCCGGGCGGTCGTCGAGCCCGAAGACCATCTCGACCAGGCCGCGGGCCTCGGTCGGCAGGGACTGCGCCCGGGCGGGGTCACCCCAGCGGGAGGGGTGCATCTCGCTCTGCTGATCCAGCGTCATGCGTTACACTGTGACATATGACGTCACTTCGTCACAACACCCCCGCCGGGCCGCCGAGCCCGCGGGACAGCTACCTCGACGCCGCCCGCGACTGCATCCTCGACGTCGGCTGGCGGCGCACGACGCTGACCGAGGTCGCCCGCCGGGCAGGAGTCTCCCGGATGACGATCTACCGCACGTGGTCGGACATGCCGCAGCTGCTCGGCGACCTGATGACCCGGGAGTGGGCCGGCGTGGTCGCCGACTCCCTCGCCGAGGAGGACAAGGACGCGCCGACCATCCAGCGGCTCGTCGGCGACATCGTCGCGACCGTCGCGCGGCTGCGCGAGAACGAGCTCTTCGTCCGCATCGTCGACCTCGACCCCGAGCTGATCCTGCCCTACCTCTTCTCGCGCCGCGGCCGCTCGCAGGACCTGATCCTCGAGCTCACCGTCAACGCCCTGCGCCAGGCCCAGGCCGAGGGCAGCGCCCGCGCCGGCAACCCGGTCGCGATGGCCCGCGCGATGCTCCTGGCCGCGCACGGCTTCGTGCTGTCCGCGCACACGATGGTCGACGACGAGGTCTCCGCCGAGGAGCTGGACGCCGAGCTCGCGCTCGCCCTGACCCGGAGCCTCGAGCCGTGAGCACCCGGATCACGCCCGGCCTGCGCGACGCCCCCACCGACGTGGACGTCGTGGTCGTCGGCCTCGGCATCACCGGCGCAGGCGTCGCGCTCGACGCGGTCACCCGCGGGCTCAGCGTGCTGGCGGTCGACGCGCACGACCTGGCCTTCGGCACGTCGCGCTGGTCCTCGAAGATGGTGCACGGCGGCCTGCGCTACCTCGCCAAGGGCCAGGTCGGGGTCGCCCACGAGAGCGCCGTGGAGCGGGGCATCCTCATGGAGGTCACGGCGCCGCACCTGACCCGGCCGATGCCGATGCTGGTGCCGCTCTCCTCCAGCGTCAGCCGGCTCCAGACCGTCGTCACCCGCGGCGGCCTCCGGGCCGGCGACCTGCTGCGCCGCGGCGCCGGCACCGACGCCAGCACGCTCCCCAAGCCGCGCCACCTCACGGTCACCGAGGCGCTCCGCCTCGTGCCCGCCCTGCGCCCCGCGGGGCTCCGCGGCGCCATGCTCGGATGGGACGGCCAGCTCGAGGACGACGCCCGCCTGGTCACCACGGTCGCCCGCACGGCCGCGTCGTACGGCGCCCACGTGCGCACCCGCGCCCGCGTGCTGTCCGCCACCGGCACGTCGGTCGAGCTCCGCGACCGGCTGACGGACGAGACCCGCACCGTCACCGCCCGCGCGGTCGTCAACGCGACCGGCGTCTGGGCCGACACGCTCGTCGAGGGCATCACGCTGCGGCCCAGCCGCGGCACCCACCTGGTGCTCCGCCAGGACTCGCTGCCCGGCCTGACGGTCGCGGTCTTCTGCCCGGTGCCCGACGAGACCAACCGCTTCGTGATGGTGCTGCCCCAGCCTGACGGCACCGTCTACGCCGGCCTCACCGACGAGCCGGTCGAGGGCGAGGTCCCCGACGTGCCGCAGCCCTCGGACCCGGAGATCGGCTTCCTGCTCGACGTCGTGTCGGCGGCGTTCGCCCACCAGCTCCACCGCAGCGACGTCGTCGGGGCGTACGCCGGGCTGCGACCGCTCCTCGACAGCAACGACGGCTCGACGGCCGACCTCTCCCGCCGCCACGCGGTGCTGACGAGCCGGACCGGCGTGGTCACCGTGGTCGGCGGCAAGCTCACGACCTACCGGCGGATGGCCGAGGACGCCGTCGACGCCGTCGTCGCCGCGACCGGGCTGCCCGCCACCTCGTGCCGCACCCGCACGCTGCCGCTGCTCGGCGCCGCCTCCCGGGAGGAGCTGGCCGCGCTCGAGCTCCCGCCGCGGCTGGTCCGCCGCTTCGGCACCGACGCCGCGCTCGTCCTCGACGACGCCCGCGCGGTCACCGGGCTCGACGACGCGGCCCTGCTCGCACCGGTCGCCGACGGCGTGCCGGTGACGCTCGCCGAGCTCGTCTTCGGCGTCACCCACGAGGGCGCCGCCGACGTCGACGACCTCCTCGACCGCCGCACCCGGGTGGGGTTGGTCCCCGCCGACCGCGCGCTCGCCGTACCTGCTGCCGAGAGGGCGCTCGCGCTCGCGGTGCACCAGCACCGATGAGTCCGACCGTCGACGGCGGTCGGTACCTCCATGCAGACTGAGGCCCTGATGGTGACGACCAGTGAGCTCGACGACTTCCCCACGCTGACCCAGCGCTACCAGCGCGAGCTGCTCGCGCACTGCTACCGCATGTCCGGCAGCGTCCAGGAGGCCGAGGACCTCGTGCAGGAGACGTTCCTGCGCGCGTGGAAGGCCGCCGGCGCGTTCGAGGGCCGCTCGTCGGTCCGCACCTGGCTCTACCGGATCGCCACGAACGTGTGCCTGACCAACCTCGAGGGCCGGCCGCGCCGCCCGCTGCCGGCCGGCATCGGCACGCCCGAGGCGATGGCCGGTGACGCCCTCGAGACCGACCACGAGATCGCGTGGCTCGAGCCCGTGCCGGACGCCGCGGTCGTCGTCGCCGAGCGCGACTCGATCCGGCTGGCCTTCGTCGCGGCGCTCCAGCACCTCCCGGCCCGCCAGCGCGCGGTGCTGATCATGCGTGACGTGCTGCGCTGGACGGCCGCCGAGGTCGCCGAGGCCCTCGACACCACGACGGCCGCCGTGAACTCCGCCCTCCAGCGCGCCCACGCGCAGATGGCCGAGCGCGGGTTGACCGAGGACACCGTCCGCAACGAGCTGACCCCGGCGCAGGAGCAGCTGCTCGAGCGCTACGTCGACGCCTTCTGGCGCAAGGACGTCGGCGCGATCGTCAGCATGCTCACCGCCGAGGCGACGTGGGACATGCCGCCGTTCACCAGCTGGTTCAAGGGCGCGGAGAACATCGGCTGGCTGATCGGCAACGAGTGCCCCGGCGGCGCCAACGACATGCCGATGCTCCCGACGCAGGCCAACGGGCAGCCGGCCTACGGGCTCTACATGCGCACCCCGGAGGGCGACTTCACGCCGTTCCAGCTCCAGGTGCTCGAGCTCGACGGCGACCGCGTCCGGCACGTGACGGCCTTCTTCGACCACGCGCTGTTCGAGAGGTTCGGGCTGCCCATGCGGCTGCCCGCCGACCACCAGCCCACCACCACCCCGGCCCCGAGCCCGGCGTGACCCCCACGCTCGGCGGATCCGTCGGGCTGCTCGACCAGGCACTCGCCTACACCTGCGCCCGGCTGGCCTGCGTCCGCGACGACCTCCTCCACCGTCGTACGCCGTGCACCGGCTGGGACCTCGCCGACCTCCTGGCCCACATGGAGGACGCGCTCGACGCGTTCACCGAGGCGGCCGGCGGCTCGGTCGGCGTCCACGCCGGGCACGACGGCGCGGCGCCGGTCCCGGCCATCCAGGACAAGGCGCGGGCGTTGCGCGCCGTGTGGGCCCGGCCGTCCCCGGGCGACGTCGTGCTCGAGTCCCGCTCGGGCCGGCTCGACCTGCACACGCCGCTGCTCGTCGCGACCGCCGCGCTCGAGATCGCCGTGCACGGCTGGGA
>JAEZKN010000366.1 GCA_023415395.1 Actinomycetes bacterium | reverse complement strand
CTTCGTGGTGGTCCGCAAGGTCGTCGGCTGAGCGGACCGCGCCTGATGACCAGCAAGACCCCGATCAAGATGCTGCACGACCGGGTCCTCGTCGAGCTCGACCAGGACGCCGGCGAGCGGCGCTCCTCCGGCGGCATCGTGATCCCCGCGACCGCCGCGATGGGCGCCCGGCGCCTCGCCTGGTCCACCGTCGTTGCCGCCGGCCCGCACGTGCGGGCGGTCGAGATCGGCGACAAGGTGCTCTTCGACGCCGAGGACAAGGCCGAGGTCGAGGTCGCCGGCGAGGTCTACGTCGTCATGCGCGAGCGCGACGTCCACGCCGTCGCGGCCGAGCGGGTCGGCGACAGCTCCACCGGTCTCTACCTCTGACCGACCCTCGCGCGACCCCGACCGTCGAGGAGGCCTGCCGAGGCCTGCCGAGGCTCGTGGTCAGCGGACCCGGACGGTGAGGATGCCCGTGGTGTCGCCGGTCGAGATGCCGGAGGCGGCGACCGCGACCCGGAAGCGGTAGGTGCCCTTCTTCGTCATCCGCGGGAAGGTCACCGTCGTGGTGCCGCCGGCGGCCGGCGTGATCGCCGAGACCGTCCGCCAGGAGCTCTGGCCGGCCGAGGACATCTGCAGCACCAGGGGCTGGAAGCCGGTGCCGGCGACCTGGACGGCGTCGCCGGAGACGCTGGCGCCGCGGCTCACGGTCATCTTGCCGGTGCGGAACCCCGCGACGTCGGTGACCGCCTTGGCGGTGCCGTCCTCGACCACGCAGGCGACGTCGCCCTGCCAGTGGTAGTTGGTGCCGCCGACCTGGGTCCACACGACGTGGAAGTCGGTGACGCCGGCGGGCCACCGCGGGTGCGAGCGGTAGTCGAAGACGTGCGTGCCCGACCACGTGCCCTCGTTGTGGTGGAAGTTGAGGGTGAACTGGCCGAGGTTGCTCTCGAAGCGGATGTTCGCGTCGTTGGCCTGCCCCGAGGGGATGTTCGCCGGGTAGCCGACGGTCAGCGCGGTGCAGGTCGGGTCGGCGTACTCCCAGTCCCAGGTGAAGGGCGCCTCGGGGTCGGTCGTCGGGACCGGGGCGCAGGTGACGTCGCCCTGCCAGTGGTAGTTGGTGCCGCCGACCTGCACCCAGACGACGTGGTAGGTCGTGAGCCCGGCGGGCCACTGCGGGTGGCTCTTGAAGTCGAAGGTGTGCGCGCCGGACCAGGTGCCCTGGTTGTTGTGGAAGTTGAGGGTGAACTGGCCCTGCGTGGTCGCGAACCGGACGTTGGCGTCGTTGGCCTGCCCGGCCGGGATGCCCGAGGGGTAGGTCAGCGACAGCGCGTCGCACGTCGGGTTGGGGTACGTCCAGTCCCAGTCGAACGGCGCCGAGGGAGTCGTGGGCTCGGTCGGCGTGGGCTCGGTCGGCGTGGGCTCGGTGGGCGTGGCTGCGCACGGCTGGACCCAGAAGACCTTGGACTTGGTGTCGTTGCCCTTCGAGCCGGGCGTCGCGACGGTGACCTTCACGTGGTAGCCCTGGTTGGCCTGCGGGGCGGCGCCGGAGAAGGCGAGGGTGTACTGCTCCTCGCCGTCCAGGTCGGTGCCACCGCCGGCCGGGTCGCCGCCGACGTTCACGAAGGACTTGCCGGTCACGGTGATCTTCGCGGCCGCGGTCGGGGCCTGCGAGGCGAAGCTGACCGCGGAGACGATGTTGCCCTGGTCGAAGTTGAACCAGCGGATCGTGAACGTGCAGCTCACGTGGGGATCGTTCGCGGGGGTCTCGTCGGCGTCGGCCTCGGCGATCTTGACGGTGCCGTTGTTGCCACCGGGGTTGCCGGCGGCGACCGCCGGGGCCGGGCCCAGGGCCAGGCCGGCCGGGACCAGCGCCAGGGCGGCGGCGGTCAGGGCGGTGACGAGACGAGCTCGCATCGGGACGCTCCCAGGGATGTCGATGGGGTTGGTAGGAGAACCGTTCCACGCCGTCGACACCTCGACCAGGAGTGCAACCCAACCTTGTACGCGGCGTTGAGGAACCTTGAGGCTTCCTTGAGAGAGCCGGCGGAGGAGGGGCTCTGGACGCCCCGGGGGAGCGGCCGGTGCTAGGCCGGCGGGCGTCGCAGGCCGCAGGTCGCGGGTCCCTCGAGCACCTCGCCGTCGAGGCCGAAGCGCGAGCCGTGCAGGGGGCAGTCCCAGCTGTCCTCGGCGTCGTTGCGGCGCAGCACACCGCCCAGGTGGGTGCACACCGGAGCGTCGTCGTGCCCGGTCAGCTTGCGCGCCCAGCCGCTCGTCATCTCGACCGCGACGTGCAGGTTGATCCGGACGCTGTCGGGCAGCCCGGTGATCTCGTGGGAGCTCCACGGCTCGTACGCCGAGGCCCACTCCTGGTGCCCGCCCAGCAGCCGTCCGGTCAGCGCGAGGCCGGCGGCGGCGCCGTTCGTCATGCCCCACTTGGAGTAGCCGCCGGCGACCAGGAGGTGGTCCGCGCCCGGCAGGATCGGGCCGACGTAGGGGAGCGCGTGGTGGGGCAGGTAGTCCTGGGCGGACCACGCGTGGGTCTCGACGGCGCCGGGGTAGTGCTCGGCGGTCCAGGCACGCAGCCGGTCCAGGTGCTCGCGCTCGGAGGTCGCGGCGCCGACCTTGTGGCCCTCGCCGCCCACGAGCAGCAGCGACCCCTCCGCGTCCGGGGCGTCGCGCAGGGAGCGGCTGGGCTGGTCGGCGGAGAGGTACATCCCGTCGACCGCCTGCTCGCCGGTCCGGAAGGCCAGCGCGTAGGAGCGGGCCGGCTCGGCGCGGGCGAAGAAGCCGCCTCGGTCCAGGATCGGCATGTTGGTGGCGATGACGACGGTGCGCGCCTCGACGTCCAGGTGCTCGGTCTCCACCCGGCAGGGGTCGTGACCGTGGACCTGCTTGACCCGGACGCCCTCGGCGATCAACGCGCCGTGCGCCCGTGCGTCGGCGGCCAGAGCGAGCGCCAGCGCCTGGGAGTCGACCTGCAACTGGTCGTCGAGCCGGACCGCGCCCGCCGTGGGGAAGGGGAGCGGCACCTCGTCCAGCCAGGTCGCCTCCTCGACGCCCGCCTTGTGCAGCGCGTCGAGCTCGGCGCGCACGGACGCCGCGCCCTTCTCGCCGTTGGCGTAGGTGTAGGCCGGGCGGCGCTGGTGGTCGACGCCGTGCTCCTCGCAGAAGCGGGCGATCCATGCCAGGCCCTCGGCGTTGGCCTCGGCGTACTGCCGCAGCACCGGCGTCGAGTGCCGGCGCGCGATCTTGGAGTAGTGGGTGCCTTGGAGCAGGCTGACCTTCGCCGTGCTCCGGCCGGTCGAGCCGGCGCCGACGCGGTGCGCCTCGAGCACGAGCACGGACTTCCCGGCGCGAGCCAGGAGTCCCGCGGTGGTCAGGCCGGTGATCCCGGCCCCGACGACGACCACGTCCCAGTCGCCGGCGATGCTCGGTGCGTCGTGCTCGGGTGGGGTGTTGCGGTCCTGCCAGAGGGAGGTGAGGGTCACGAGTCGGTGTCCTTCCGGTGCCCGGACAGGCGGCGGCGGGCGTCGAGGCGGATCCGCCGACCTCGCCGCTCGTCCTCCTCCTCCTGCTGCCGGGACTTCTCGATGTTGTGGGTGTCGCGGGGCGGGAGCTGGATCTTGCGCTCGGCGGGGAGGCCGGACTGGAGCTCGCGTCCGCGCTCGAGCTCGGCGTCGAGCTCGGCGCCGAAGAGCAGCGCGAGGTTGGTGAGCCACAGCCAGAGCAGGAAGGCGATGACGCCGCCGAGGGCGCCGTAGGTCTTGTCGTAGGAGGAGAAGTTCGCGACGTAGAGGCCGAACGCCGCGGAGGCCACGGCCCAGGTCACGATCGCGACGAGCGCGCCGATGCTGATCCAGCGGAAGCGGGGCTGCCGCACGTTCGGGGTGACGTAGTAGAGCAGCGCCACGATGAGCACGACGACGAGGAAGAGCACCGGCCACTTGGCGATGCTCCACACGAACCGCAGGCTGTCGCCCACCCCGAGCGCGTCGCCGACCGCGTCGGTGACCGGACCCGTGACGATGAGGGCGAGCAGGACGAGGGCGGTGAGGACCACCAGCACCAGCGTCAGGAGCAGCATCATCGGCCGCAGCTTCCAGATGGGGCGTCCCTCCGGGATCTCGTAGACCCGGTTCATCGCCCGGCCGAACGCGCCGACGTAGCCGCTGGCCGACCACAGCGCGCCGGCGAGGCCGAGCACCAGGGCCAGCCCGGCCTGCTGCGACTCGGCGATCTGCAGGAGCGGGTCGCGGACGCTCTCGACGATCGAGGCGCCGCCCAGGTCGCCGACGATGTCGAGCAGCGTCTGCACGCTCGACGTGCCCTGGCCGACCAGCCCGAGCAGCGAGGTGAGCGCGATCATCGCGGGGAAGACCGCGAGCACGGAGTAGTACGTCAGGGCCGCGGCGAGGTCGGTGCACTGGTCGCTGGAGAACTCACGCACGGTCTTGCGCAGGGCGAAGCGCCAGGAGCGGGGATCCAGGTCGGTGGGGGACTCGACGTCCGTGTCCGTGTCGACGGGCATGGACCGCTGGTACCCGGACCCCGGACAGATCACGCCGAGCCTTTCGGCCCGAGCCTGTCACCCGGGTCCGTCAGTGGTCGATCAGTCCGGGGGCGGGGCGAAGCCGTGCTGCAGGCACCACGCCACCGCCCGGCTGCGCGAGGTGGCGCCGATCTTGGCGTACGCCGAGCGGATGTAGGTCTTGACCGAGTTGATCGACAGGTAGAGCCGGTCGGCGACCTCGAGGTTGCTGCAACCCTGGGTGATCAGCGAGAGGACCTCGACCTCCCGCGGGGTCAGCGACACCTCGGCCCCGAGCCGGTCGACCCGGCCGGGCAGCTCACGTCCCGCGGCGGCGGCCTCGACCGCCTCGACGAGCTCGTCGGACCGGATGCTCATCGACACCCACGACCGGGCGCCCATCGCCAGGGCCCGGGCGCGCAGGTCGGGACGGAGGTCGCGGCTCACCACCACGACGACGGGGCCGCCCGACCGGGTGAGCCGGCTCAGGTCCGACCCGGAGCCGACGTGCACGCCGAGGGTGTCGTAGAGGACCACCTCGGCCTGGTCGACCTCGGTGACGACCGACCGGCCCGGGTGCTGGGCGAGCATCGCCGTCAGCCCGTGCACGAGGACCTCCTGCGGGCTGAGGACCGCCACGCGCGTGGGTCGTCCGGACATGGGCCCATCCTTGATCGCTCCGCTTCGGCAGCACCGACGCGGCGTTACGCCCAAAGGGGTGATTTTCCGCGGGTGCCCGGGAGGTGGCGGCGGCCGGCGCGGTGCCAGGGCAGAACGGGCCAGTGGGAACGGGCTCGTGGGAACGACGAAGGCCAGGACGTCTGCGTCCTGGCCTTCGGTGTTGGTACGCCATCAGGGACTCGAACCCCGAACCCGCTGATTAAGAGTCAGCTGCTCTGCCAATTGAGCTAATGGCGCGTGCTCTGAAGCGTCATGAACTCTAGCAGCGACCCGGGGGCGGGAAGAAATCGAGGGTCACCGTCACAGCATCGCGAGCACGGCGTGCGCCGCGTTGTGGCCGCCGATGCCGGTGACGCCGCCGCCGCGACGTGCTCCGGAGCCGCAGAGCAGCACCGGGTCGACGCCGGTCTGGACGCCCCACTGCTGGGCCGGGGTGTCCAGGCGCGACCGGTTCGCGGCCCACGGCCACTCCGGGCCGCCGTGGAACCAGTGGCCGCCCGGCATCGCCAGGTCGCGCTCCACGTCCTGGGGGAGCTGCACGGTGACCCGGTCGGCCGGCACGGACCGGGGCAGCAGCGCCCCGAGGCCGTGGAGCACGCGGTCGGCGATCGCCCGGCGTGCCTCCTCGGGGTCCTGCTCGAAGAGCCGGGCGGGGGTGTGCAGGCCGGTGAAGACGAACGCGTCGCCGACCCCGTGCACGATGCCCGGGACCGGCTGCGGGACCCGGCCGGACCGCGCATCGGCGTACGCCTGCTCGAGGGTGGCGAGGTCGGTGCCGAGGTGCAGGGGAGCGCGCAGCCCGGTGGGTCGGTCGAACTGGACCCTCACGGTGACCTGGCCGCCCTCCGGCTTGGTCTCCGGGTCCTCGTCCTCGCCGAGCAGGATGCGCAGCACCCAGGGGGCGACGTCGGCCAGCGCGACGCGGGCGGCGACGGTGTGGAAGGTCATGCCGTCGTGCCAGGTGACCTCGGCACCGTCGGCCGCTCCGGCGCCCGCCGCGATGCGGCTGACGCCGGCCGAGGTGAGGATCTCGACCCCGGCAGCGGTCGCCGCCCGGGCGAGGGCGTCGACGACCGCCGTCGTGCCACCCTCCGGAGTCCGCGCCGGGTGCAGGAGGTGGTGGAGGAAGGCGCGGTTCTGGGTCAGCGACGGGTCGTGCAGCGAGACCGAGCCGGCGAGGAGGGCCGCGGCGCCGTCGACGGTACGCCGGTCGAGCGCCTCGCCGAGCGGGGTGGTGACGAGCTCGGTCCAGGTGTCGGGGTCGGCCAGGGCGCGGACGTCCCGCTCGAGCGGCAGGGGCTCCAGGAGGGTGGGGCGGACCGCGCGGGCCAGGTCGACCCAGGGC
>JAEZKN010000352.1 GCA_023415395.1 Actinomycetes bacterium | reverse complement strand
GCCGTCTCGTGGGCTCGGAGATGTGAAAAAGAGACAGGACGACACCCTCGAGGAGCGGGCGGCCGAGGCGGCGGCGTACCACCGCGACTTCGAGCTGCGCAGCTTCGCCGGGCCGGTGCCCGAGGAGCTGCTCGACGGCTGGGCCCGGCTGGTGTCCTCGCTGATGACCGAGGCGCCGACCGGTGAGCTCGACGTCGAGCCGGAGGCCGCCGACCCGGTGCTCGTGCGCGAGAACGAGGAGCTCCTCGAGCGCCAGGGCCGGCGGAAGTACAACACCGTCGCCCTGGACGCGACGGGCGAGCTGGTCGCCTACACCGACCTCGCGACGACCGTCCACGAGCCCGGCCGGGCCTACCAGTGGGGCACGCTCGTCCGCCGTGACGTCCGCGGGCACCGCCTGGGGCTGGCGGTGAAGCTGGCCAACCTCCGGCTGCTGCAGGCCGAGCGTCCCGACATCGAGCTGCTGACGACGTACAACGCCGAGGTGAACACGCACATGATCGGCGTCAACGAGCGGCTCGGCTTCGCGCCGGTCTCGCGGCTCGGCGAGTTCCAGAAGCGGCTCTAGACAAGGGAAGGGCCCCACCGCACGGCGGAGACGGCTGCGCGTGCAGTGGGGCCCGGTCCTCCTCCGGGGGAGAGGAGGTCGGTGCGACCTACGAGTTGGACGCGGTGGCGTCCGAGTCGAGCTCGAGGTCGACGGTCTTGGTCTGGCCGTCGTGGGTGTAGGTGACGGTGACCTTGTCGCCCGGCCGGTAGGACCGGATCGTCGCGACCAGGGAGTCGGAGCCCGTGATCTGGTGGTCGTCGATCTTGGTGATCACGTCACCCCGGGCGATGCCGGCCTCCGCGGCCGTCGAGCCGGCGGTCACGTCCTGGACCTGCGCACCCTCGACCACGGCGCCCTGCTGGCCGCCGGCGTCGGAGACCGAGATGCCCAGCCGGGCGTGGGTCGGCGTCTCGCCGTTGCGCATCTGGTCGACGATCGGCATGACCTCGTCCATCGGGATGGCGAAGCCGAGGCCGATCGAGCCGGCCTCGCCGGAGGACGACGCCGCGCTGCGGATCGAGGAGTTGATGCCGACGACGTTCCCGTTGAGGTCGACGAGCGCGCCGCCGCTGTTGCCGGGGTTGATCGCGGCGTCGGTCTGGATGGCCGGGTAGGTCGTGCTGTTGCCCTGGGCGTCGGAGCCGACGTTCACCGGACGGTCGAGCGCGGACACGATGCCGCTGGTGACGGTGGAGTCGAGACCGAACGGCGAGCCGATGGCGACGACCTGCTGCCCGACCTTCAGGTCGCCGGACTTGCCGATCGTGGCCGGGGTGAGGTCCGAGACGCCCTCGGCCTTGATCACGGCCGTGTCGGTCAGCGGGTCGGTGCCGAGGATCTCGGCCTTGGCCTTCGAACCGTCGTTGAAGGAGACGCTGAGCGAGCCGCCCTCGGCGGCCAGCTCGACGACGTGGTTGTTGGTGAGGATCTCACCGTCGGAGCTGAGGATGATGCCGGAGCCGGATCCCTGTCCCTGGGCGCCCGCCACGTCGATCTTGACGACCGACGGGAGGACCTTGTCCGCGACGGCCTCGACGGCGGTGTCGTCAGCCGAGGACTCGGGGGTGTCGACGACGCGCGACGCGGTCGGGCTGGTGCCGGCGCCGCCACCGGTGGACCCTCCGTCGTCGAAGGCGTTCCACGCGGCAGCGCCGCCGACTCCCGCCGCGCCGCCGGCCACGAGCGCGGTCGCGAGGACCGCGGCGGCGAGGCCGGTCCGGCGGGACGAGCGCGGACGCTCCTGGGTCGCCAGCGAAGGGGGACCCTGGGGAGCGGGGGTGGACGGGAAGTACGGGTTCTGGCCCGGGTTCTGGCCCGGAGGCGGGGTGGTCGGTTGGCTGTTCATGCTTCCACTGTGCGGGCGCGTTCTGTGACCTTGCTGAGACTCCGCTAGGTGACCACGAAGAAGGTGTCGCGACGGGTCAGTGGGGCTCGTCCAGGCCCTCCACGAACAGCGTCATCCTCTTCAGCAGCGCGGCGAGCGTGGCGCGCTCGTCCGGGTCGAGCACGTGGACCACCTGGTCCTCCGCCTCGCCGAGGCGGCTCATCGCGCGCCGCCAGGTCGCGACGCCCTTCTTGGTGACCTCGACCGTGACCCGGCGCCGGTCCTGGACGTCGGTGCTGCGGCGGATCCACCCGGACCTCTCGAGCGCGTCGAGCCGTCCGGTCATGCCGGCGTTGCTGATCTCGAGGTCGGCGGCCAGCGCCGACGGGCTCGCCTGCCCGGGGGTGTCGCGGACCATCAGCAGGTGCAGCGTGCGGTACTCGAAGTCCTGCAGCCCGACCTCGGCCAGGGCCTCCTGCTTCGCCGTCGCCCTGAAGTAGCGCGCGAGCCGGCCGATGCGGACGACGATCGCCTCGACGTCGTCGTCGAACGAGACGTCGATCCAGTGGTCGCGCCACCGTTCGACGTGCCGGTCCGCCCAGTCCTGCTGCTCGTGCTCCACCCCACCATCCTAGAGATGCTTTGTTGACGAATAGTTCGCTAGCGAAAAGAATGGGTCGGTGAGCAGCTCTCTCCAGGCGCCGTCGCGGTCGGGCCGGCCGTTGCGGCACCGCAGCTATCGGCTGCTGGTGGCCGGGACGACGACCAGCGCACTGGGCAACGCGGTCACCCCGATCGCCCTGGCCTTCGCGGTGCTCGACCTCGGCGGCTCGGCCGCGGACCTCGGCCTGGTGGTGGCGGCGTTCGCCCTCGCCGAGGTGGTCACCGTGCTCTTCGGCGGGGTGCTCGGCGACCGGCTCCCGCGCCAGCTGATGCTCGAGGGCTCGGCCGCGGCGTGCGCGCTGACCCAGGCACTGACCGCGGTCCTGCTCATCGGCGGGTGGGCCGGCATCCCGGTGCTCGCGGTGATCGGTGTGGTCAACGGCTGCCTGGGTGCGCTCAGCCAGCCCTCGTCCGCGGCGCTGACCCGGTCGACCGTGCCGGCGGCCCTGGTCGGCGACGCCGTGGCGCTGCGGGCGCTGCTGCAGACCGGCGCGATGGTCGTGGGGTACGCCGCCGGCGGCGCGCTCGTCGCGGCCGTCGGC
>JAEZKN010000338.1 GCA_023415395.1 Actinomycetes bacterium | reverse complement strand
GCCGACGGCGACGAGCCGTTGGCCGCGGCCGCCGCGCGGGAGATGCGGGAGGAGACCGGGCTGGCCATCGACCCGGCCGACCTCGGCGACCCGGTCGCCCGCGAGCAGGTGGAGTTCGACTGGGGCTTCTGGCATCTGGTGCAGGACCAGACCTTCTACGCCCTCCGCCTCGACGACATCACCGGCCTGCACTTCGACGGCCTCGAGCCGCTGGAGAAGGGCACGATCGACCAGGCCGCCTGGTGGACCCCCGAGGCGCTCGACGCCGACGGGTCTGCGGCCAACCACGAGCTGACGACGCACATGCGGGCCGCGGTCCGCAGGATCCTGGGAGAGTCATGACGACCAACACCGGCAAGCTGTGGGGCGGCCGCTTCGAGGGCGGCCCCTCGCCCGAGCTCGACGCGCTGTCGCGCTCCACCCACTTCGACTGGCGGCTGACGCCCTACGACCTCGCCGGCTCGCGGGCGCACGCCAACGCGCTGCACCGCGCCGGGCTGCTCACCGACGCCGACCACGCCGAGCTGCTGCGCGGGATCGAGGTGCTGGGGGAGCGGTACGCCGCCGGCGAGCTCGTCCCCGACCCCTCCGACGAGGACGTGCACGGGGCGCTCGAGCGGCTCCTCGTCGAGGAGGTCGGCGCCGACGTCGGCGGGCGGATCCGTGCGGGACGCAGCCGCAACGACCAGATCGCCACGCTGTTCAAGGTCTTCCTGCGCGACCACGCGGCGGTCGTCGCCGGCCAGGTCCTCGACCTGGTCGAGGCCCTCGCCGAGCAGGCCCGTGCGGCCGGCGACGCGATCATGCCCGGCCGGACCCACCTGCAGCACGCCCAGCCGGTGCTGCTCGCGCACCACCTCCAGGCGCACTGCTGGGCGCTCCTGCGCGACGTCGACCGGTTGAAGGACTGGGACGCGCGCGTGGCCGCCGACTCGCCGTACGGCTCCGGCGCGCTGGCCGGGTCCAGCCTCGGCCTCGACCCCGAGGGCGTCGCCGCGGAGCTCGGGTTCACCGGGTCCAGCGCCAACTCGATCGACGGCACCGCCTCGCGCGACTTCGTCGCCGAGTTCGCCTTCGTCGCCGCCCAGATCGGCGTGGACGTCAGCCGGATCGCGGAGGAGGTCATCCTCTGGTCGACCCGCGAGTTCGGCTTCGTCACCCTGCACGACTCCTGGTCGACCGGTTCGAGCATCATGCCGCAGAAGAAGAACCCGGACATCCCCGAGCTCGCGCGGGGCAAGGCCGGGCGGCTGATCGGCAACCTGTCCGGCCTGTTGGCCACGCTCAAGGCGCTCCCGCTGGCCTACAACCGCGACCTGCAGGAGGACAAGGAGCCGGTGTTCGACTCCGTCGACACCCTCGAGGTCCTGCTCCCGGCGTTCACCGGCATGGTCGCCACGCTCGCGTTCGACACCGCCCGGATGGCCGAGCTGGCGCCGCAGGGCTTCTCGCTCGCGACCGACGTCGCGGAGTGGCTGGTCCGCGAGGGCGTGCCCTTCCGCGTCGCCCACGAGCTCGCCGGCGCCTGCGTGCGCCGCTGCGAGGAGCTCGGTGTCGAGCTCGACCAGCTCACCGACGAGCAGCTCGCCGAGATCTCCCCGGCGCTCACCCCGGGGGTGCGCGAGGTCCTCACCGTCGAGGGATCGGTCGCCTCGCGCGACGGCCGCGGTGGGACCGCGCCCGTGCGGGTCCGCGAGCAGCTCGCCGAGCTCACCGCCCTCGTCGACGGACACCGTGCCCGGCTTGCCTGACCTGGACCGACTCCTGGCGGGTCCGGTCCTGGAGGTCGCGCCCCGGTTGCTGGGCGCTATCCTCCGGCAGGGCGACGGCGCCGTGCGCCTCACCGAGGTCGAGGCCTACGACGGCGCCGACGACCCAGGCTCGCACGCCTACCGCGGGCAGACCGCTCGCAACGCCACGATGTTCGGTCCCGCGGGGCGGCTCTACTGCTACTTCACCTACGGGATGCACGTCTGCTGCAACGTCGTCTGCGGCGCCGAGGGCACGGCGAGCGCGGTCCTGCTCCGCGCCGGCGAGGTCGTCGACGGGATCGAGACCGCCCGGCAGCGCCGTCTCGGCGCCTCCGACCGCGCCCTGGCCCGGGGGCCGGCGCGGCTGTGCAACGCGCTCGGGATCCGGCTCGACCACGACGGCACGGACCTCGCGACCGGTCCGGTCACCCTGACCGCAGGCACGCCTCCCGAGCACGTGTCGACCGGTCCCCGCGTCGGGCTCCGCGCCGCCGCCGAGCGTCCCTGGCGGTTCTGGTCCACGGGGGAGCGGACGGTGTCGGCGTACCGGCCAGCAGCCCCCCTGCGCAGCCGCACACCCCCCGATTTTGGCTCCTGACCGGACCGCTGCTAACGTTCTTCTCGTCGCGGTGAGCGACTCCCTCCTCGGGCCGCAAGGCCAAACGAACGGGAGTTGTCGCGCCCGGCACCAGCTCATGCGAAGCCCCGATCAGCGCGAAGTTGACGGAGCGGGACGAAGCCGGTAAGTTTTTGCAGGTTGCCCCGCCGCCAGGCCGCAAGGCCCGGGACGGAGTGCGTCTGATTCTTGAGAACTCAACAGTGTGTCATAGTCGACGAATTAGTTTGTAATGCCCCGTTGACTGAATCCCCTCTTTTGGGGTGGATGTCTTCGGATTTCTTTGACAATGATTCTGACA
>JAEZKN010000298.1 GCA_023415395.1 Actinomycetes bacterium | reverse complement strand
CGGCGGGGTAGGCGCCGCACCAGCTCCCCGCCAGCCCGACCGACCCGGCGGCCACCCGCGGGCGCGGTGACTCCAGCCGGGGCACCGCGAGCGCGTCGGGGAGCCCCGCGAGGTAGGAGAAGCCGGGGGCGAAACCGCAGAAGGCGGCGACGTACTCGACCTCGCTGTGGCGGCGCACGACCCCGGCGAGGTCGGTGCCCCACGCGTCCGCGACGAAGGCCAGGTCGGGGCCGTCGTAGACGACCGGCACCTCGACCAGCTCGCCCGCCGGCGGCGACGCGGTCGGCGTCCACGCGTCGAGCGCCGACAGGTCGGAGACGCCGTCGAAGAGCACGGTCTCGGCGGCCGGCACGATCTCCTCCGCCACCACGCGGCCGCGCGCCCACGCCGCCAGGGCGAGGGCGGTCGCGGGGTCGCCCACCTCGGCGAGGACCGCGCGCGAGCCGACGGGACGCAGGTGCACGCGGCCAGTCTGGCGCGGAACGGGGCGGACATGGTGAAGGCCCCCCGGTGGTATGAGCACCAGGGGGCCTTCGGCTGTGACCGGAGACGGTGACGCCCGGTCCATCCGACAGTCGCTCCGACCCCGCCGCCCCCGTCACCGGGCCGACGCCGCGAGTCGCCTCGCGGTGCGGATCCTCGCTCCTGTCCGATCCCCGATCCCGCCTCGCGGCGGTCTCGGTAGGGAGAGTTCTACGTGGCCTGGCTCACACCCCGCAAGGGGTCGGGCCGAACCCACAGGCTCGTCCACAGCGGACGGGCGCCTCTCCACAACAGGAGTGCACAGTCCACAGGCACCGGTCCAGACCTGGGGATGGAGCTCAGGCGAACGGCGCCACGAGCACACCGGCCTCCCCGAGCGCCCGGCGTACGGCGAGGGCGTGCTCGACCGCGCCCGGGGAGTCCCCGTGGAGGCAGAGCGAGTCGACCGTCGTGGCGAGCACGAGCGCCTGCGCCACGATCGAGGCCTCGTCGCTCACCAGCGCGCCGGC
This sequence comes from Actinomycetes bacterium, assembly GCA_023415395.1. GTDB lineage: Bacteria > Actinomycetota > Actinomycetes > Propionibacteriales > Nocardioidaceae > Nocardioides. Next base: position 7,446 of record JAEZKN010000298.1, on the reverse strand, counting down.
CTCGGAGCGCGGGACCAGCCGGCCGTCCGCGGTGTAGCCGCGGTCCGGGAACCCCTCGTGGAAGACCGCCCGCCCCGCGGCGACGGCGCGGGTCAGCAGCTCCCCCGGCATCCCCAGCAGCGGCAGATCGCCCGAGCCGGCCAGGACCGCCGCGGCCTGCTCGGGGTCCTCGAGGACCCGGTGGTAGAGCGCGCCGTGCGGCTTGACGTAGCGCACCGACGTCCCGGCCTCCTCCGCGATCGCGGACAGCAGGCCCACCTGGTCGGCGACCTGCTCGCGCAGCACCTCGTGCGGCACGTCGCGGGCGACCCGGCCGAACCCCTCCCGGTCGGCGTAGGACACCTGGGCGCCGACGACCACCCCGCGCTCGGCGGCCTCGGCGCACACGGCGCGCATGATCGCCCGCGTGCCGGCGTGGTAGCCGCACGCCACGTTCGCGCTGGTCACGACCGCGAGCAGCGCCACGTCGTCGGTGACCTCCTCGCCGAGGTCCGCGTTCAGGTCCACCATGGCCCCGACGCTATCGTCGCCGCCATGCAGCCCCCCGTCGCGGACAAGCGACCGACCAGCACCGAGATCCACGGCCACACCCGCACCGACGACTACGAGTGGCTGCGCGAGAAGGACTCCCCCGAGGTGATCGCCCACCTCGAGGCCGAGAACGCCTACACCCAGGAGCGCACCGCCCACCTGGCCGGCCTGCGGCAGTCGGTCTTCGACGAGATCAAGGCGCGCACCCGGGAGACCGACCTCTCGGTGCCGACCCGCAACCGCGGCCACTGGTACTACGGGCGCTCCTTCGAGGGCAAGGAGTACGGCGCCTCCTGCCGCGTCCCCGTGACCGACCCGGACGACTGGACGCCGCCCCGGCCCGCCGAGGACACCGCCCCCGACCAGCCGGCACTGCCGGGCGAGGAGGTCCTGCTCGACCTCGACCGGCTGGCGGAGGGCCACGAGTTCTTCTCGCTCGGCGGGTCCTCGATCAGCCCGGACGGCGACCTCCTCGCCTACTCCACCGACGTGGTCGGCGACGAGCGCTACACGATCCGCGTCAAGCACCTCACCACCGGCGAGCTGCTCGACGACGAGATCACCGGGGTCCTCGGCGGCGCCACCTGGGACCGGGCGGGCGAGAGCTTCTTCTACACCACCACCGACGAGTCCTGGCGTGCCGACAAGATCTGGCGCCACCGGCTCGGCACCGCCCAGGCCGAGGACGAGCTGGTCCACCACGAGCAGGACGGGCGCTTCTGGGTGGGCGTGGGCCGCACCCGCAGCGACCGCTTCATCGTGGTCGCGAGCGGCTCGAAGACCACCTCGGAGTACCACTACCTCGACGCCGACTCCCCCGAGGACGGCTTCCGCGTCTTCTCCGAGCGACGCGAGGGCCTCGAGTACTCCCTCGACCACGCGGTCATCGCCGGCGAGGACGTCTTCCTCGTGATGCACAACCACACCGGCGCCGACTTCGAGCTCGCCACCGCCCCGGTCGCACCGACCCCGCCCGAGGACTGGGCGCCGCTGATCGCCCACGACCCCGCCGTACGCCTCGAGGACGTGGACGCCTTCGCCGGCCACCTCGTCGTGCACCAGCGCAGCGACGGCCTCACCCAGCTGCGCATCCTCGAGCTCGGCCCGGACGGCGTGGGCGAGGACTACCTCGTCGAGTTCGACCACGCGGTCTACACCGTCGGCTCGGCCGGCAACCCCGGCTTCCACCAGCCCGTCGTGCGGCTCGGCTACACCACCATGGCGGTGCCGTCCTCCGTCTACGACTACGACGTGCGCACCCGCGAGCTCACCCTGCTGCGGCGCGCGCCCGTGCTCGGCGGCTACGACCCGGCCGACTACGAGGAGCACCGGCTCTGGGCCACCGCGCCCGACGGCGAGCAGGTGCCGATCTCGATCGTCGCGAAGCGCGGCGCGCGCGAGGGCGTCGGCGGTGGCACCGCGCCGGTGCCGGTCCTGCTCTACGGCTACGGCGCCTACGAGACCTCGATCGACCCCTACTTCTCCATCGCCCGGCTCTCGCTGCTCGACCGCGGCGCGGCCTTCGCCATCGCCCACGTGCGCGGCGGCGGCGAGATGGGCCGGCGGTGGTACGACGGCGGCAAGCTCTTCGCGAAGCAGAACTCCTTCTCCGACTTCATCGCCTGCGCCCGCCACCTCGTCGACACCGGCTGGACCACGCCGGACGTGCTGGTCGCCGAGGGCGCCAGCGCCGGAGGCCTGCTGATGGGCGCGGTCGTCAACCAGGCACCCGAGCTGTTCGCGGGCGTGGTCGCGGGTGTGCCGTTCGTCGACGCGCTCACGACCATGCTCGACGCGACCCTCCCGCTGACCGTGACCGAGTACGACGAGTGGGGCAACCCCGAGGCCGACGCGGACGTGTACGAGTACATGGCGTCCTACGCGCCCTACGACAACGTCGCGGCGGTGGACTACCCGCCGATCCTGGCCGAGACCTCGCTCAACGACACCCGGGTGCTCTACGTGGAGCCGGCCAAGTGGATCGCCCGGCTGCGCGCGACCGCGACCGGCCGCCGCGACTTCCTGCTCCGCACGGAGATGGCCGCCGGCCACGGCGGCGTCTCGGGTCGCTACAAGGCCTGGCACGACCGGGCGTTCTCGCTGGCCTGGATCCTGGACCGCATGGGCCTGGCCGGGCGGTCGGCCTGAGAGTTTTCTGAGAGTTGCCGCGTCAGGCAACTCCACGGGCGTCCCGCACGTCGTTCCGGGTACAGGTCGCGCAGGTTTGGTCGGGGAATCGGCCGGACACCGACGACGTTGTACAGCACGTGTGGGGGCGCAGCGGCGTCGTCCACTGGAGCAAGAGGAGGGCGTCCCATGGCAACACGTACTGCACCGAGCCGGACCCGCGAGATCGAGGGCCGCGACAGCGTCGGCCTCTACCTCGACGAGATCGCTCGCAACCCCCTCCTCGACGCCGCCGCCGAAGTCGAGCTCTCCAAGGCCATCGAGGCCGGCCTGATGGCCGAGCACCTCCTCGCCGAGGGCCGCGTCGGCCGCAAGAAGGGCGGCGCTCCGATGTCGGCCACGCAGGAGGAGCTGGAGTGGCTGGCCGAGGAGGGTCGCAAGGCCGTCGACACGTTCATCACCGCCAACCTGCGCCTGGTCGTCTCGATCGCGCGGAAGTACGGGCGGGCGCAGATGCCCATGCTGGACCTGATCCAGGAGGGCAACACCGGCCTGATCCGGGCGGTCGAGAAGTTCGACTACACCAAGGGCTACAAGTTCTCGACCTACGCGACCTGGTGGGTGCGCCAGGCGATCACCCGCGGCATCGCGCAGCAGGCCCGCGTCGTGCGCCTGCCCGTCCACGTCGTCGAGGAGCTCAACCAGGTCGGCGGCGCGCGCCGCACCCTCGAGCGCCAGCTGGGCCGCGACCCGGAGCCGCACGAGATCGCGACCGAGCTCGGCATGGAGGTCGAGCGGGTGCTCGACCTGATGTCGTGGGGTCGCGAGCACGTCTCGCTCGACACCCCTGTCGACGAGGACGGCGACACCTCCCTGGGTGACCTGATGGCCCAGGAGTCCGCGCCGGGCCCGGACCTGACGGTCCTCGACGTCGAGGCGCGCGAGCGACTCAACACCCTGGTCGGCCAGCTCGACGAGCGTGCGGCGGACATCATCCGCTCGCGCTACGGCCTGGTCGACGGCCGTCAGCACAAGCTCGCCGACATCGGCCAGAAGCACGGCATCTCCGCCGAGCGGGTGCGCCAGCTCGAGCGCGAGGCCCTGCAGAAGCTGCGCCGCCTCGGCGACCCGGACCTCGCGGCCTGACGCCGGCCCTCCTCCTGAACCGCTCGACCCGCTCGCCCTCTCAGCGAGCGGGTCGAGACCATTTCGGGGTCGCCCTCGAGGACGGCCGAGGGTCCTCAGGTGCCGGTCAGCTCCCGGTAGACCTCCTCGACACGGGCCCGGAGCTCGTCCTTGGTGCCGGTGTTGACGATCAGGTGGGTGGCGATCGCCCGGCGCTGCTCGGAGGTGGCCTGCGCGGCGATGCGGGACTCGGCGTCCGCGCGGGTCCAGCCCCGGTCGCGCAGCATCCGCTCGACCTGCACCTCGGCCGGCGTCTCGACGACGATGACGGCGTCGAAGGTGTCAGCGCGGCCGGACTCGGCGAGGAGCGGGATGTCGTGGACGACGAGGCCGTCGGCCGGGGCCGCGGCCTCCAGCTCGGCGTACCGCTCGAAGACCAGGGGGTGCACGATCGCTTCGAGCTGCTTGCGCTTCTCCTCGTCGTTGAACACGATCCGACCCAGCCTGGGCCGGTCGAGGTCACCGGACTCGGTGAGGATCTCGGGGCCGAACGCGTCGACCACCCGAGCCAGCCCGGGGGTCCCCCGCTCGACCACCTCCCGGGCGAGCTGGTCGCCGTCGATGATCGTCGCGCCGAGCTCGGCGAGGATGGCGGACACGGTGCTCTTGCCCGAGGCGATGCCCCCGGTCAGTCCGACGCGCATGCGCTCAGGTTAGAGGGCACCCCGGTCGCGGTCGCGCGGCACACCTCCGCCCACGGGGTCGGCTCGAGGCCGAGCTCGCGGGTGATGGCGCTGGAGTCGAGCACGTAGGGCCGCACGAACTGGTACTCGGTCTCGCGCAGCTCGCGCAGGACCGGGACGACGGCGCCACCGATCCCGAGCACCCAGCGCGGGAAGCCCTTGACGGTGACCGGCTCGCGGCCGGCTGCCCGGCACACGTCGGCGACGACCTCCGCCTGGGTGCGCGGGGCGTTGGTCGGCGCGTGCCAGACCCGGCCCCAGGCACGGGGCGCCTGCGCGACCGCGGCGAGCGCGCGTCCCATGTCGCGCACGTCGGTGAACGAGTGCGGCCGGTCCGGCCGGCCCATCACCCGCACCGTCTTGCCGGCGAGGGCGGCCGCGCGCACCCGCACGACGTGGGAGGTCTCGGGCCCGACCCACGGGCCGACGTAGTCCGACCCGCGCACCTCGACCGCGCGCACCCGCCCCGCCTCGTGCGCGGCGAGCGCGTCGGCCCACATGTCGGCGCGGATCCGCGCCTTCCTCGTGGTCGCGGCGTCGGGCATCCCCTCCACCATGGGCTCGTCGACCGGGCCGTAGCCGTAGAGGCAGGACGCGGTGACCAGGGTCGCCCCGGTCCGCTCCGCGGCGGCGAGGAAGGCGGCGGCGACCGCCGGCCAGAACGTCGGCCACACGGTGTACGACGGCGGGTTCACGCAGTTGTAGAGCGCGACCGCCTCCGTGGCGAGGCGGGCGAGGCGGTCGGCGTCCGCGGCGTCGGCCGCCTCGCGGCGCGCCCCCACGACCTCGGGGCCCGTGCCGGACCGGCTGACCAGGACCACCTCGTGGCCCTCGCGGACGAGCTGGTCGGCGGTAGCGCGACCGACCGGGCCGGCACCGACGACGACGTGCAGATCAGACATGGTTGCTCCTCGGGATCGACAAAACGAGAGCACTGCTCTCTGTCCTGGAAGACTGGCACACGTGCCCGCCAGAAGCAAGAGCACTGCTCTCTTTCGTGTCATGATGGCGCCGTGTCCCGCGCCGAGAACCGCATCGAGCAGACCCGCGCCATCCAGGCGGCCGGCCGCCGCCACCTCGCCGAGGTCGGCCCCGCCGCCCTGTCCCTGCGGGCGATCGCCCGCGAGGTGGGCCTGGTGTCCTCGGCGGTCTACCGCTACTTCCCCAGCCGCGACGACCTGCTGACCGCGCTCATCGTGGAGTCCTACGACGAGCTCGGCGACGCGGTCGAGGCGGCCGACGCCGGCCAGGACCGCGACGACCTCGCCGCGCGGCTCGCGGCCGTGTGCCACGCCCTCCACGACTGGGCGCGGGCCAACCCGCACGAGTACGCGCTCCTCTACGGCTCCCCTGTCCCGGGCTACGCGGCGCCCGACACCACGATCCCGGCCGCGGGCCGGAACACGGGTGCGCTCCTCGCACACGCCGCCGCCTCCGAGGAGGCCGGCCACCGGCTGGCGCCGACCGCGCCGCTGACCGAGGCCGAGCGCTCGGCGCTCGGGCCGGTGTTCGAGGCCGCTGGATCCCCGGTCTCCGGCGAGCGGCTGCTGCGCTGGCTGATGGCCTGGAAGACGCTCTTCGGACACGTGTCGCTGGAGCTCTTCGGCCACATGCATCGCGGGGTGCTCGACTACGACGCGCACTTCGCTCAGGTGGTCGACCAGCTCGCTGCGGACCTCGGGCTCGCCAGGAGCTAGCCCGCGAAGCGGCGGCGGTACTGCTGCGGGCTGATCCCGCGGATCCGGGAGAAGTGGTGGCGCAGCGTGGCGGCGTTGCCGAAGCCCACCTCGTTGGCTATCCAGTCGACCGAGTGGTCGGTGCGCTCGAGCAGCTCCTCGGCCGCCTGCACCCGCTGCCGGGTGACCCAGGCGTGGGGGGTCGTCCCGGTCTCCGCCCGGAAGCGGCGCGCGAAGGTGCGCGGAGACATGTGGTTGTGCCGCGCGAGCGTCTCGACGCTGAGGTCCTCGCCGAGGTTGCCGACGATCCACTCCAGGAGCGGGCCGAGGGTCTCCACGTCGCAGTCCGGCACGGCGTTCGCGATGAACTGGGCCTGCCCGCCGTCGCGGTGCGGGGGGACGACGATCCGGCGCGCGGTGGCGGCGGCGACCCGGGCGCCGAAGTGGTCGCGCATCAGGTGCAGCGAGGCGTCGATGCCGGCCGCCGAGCCGGCGCCGGTGAGGACGTTGCCGTCGTGGCAGTAGAGGACGTCGGGACGCACCTTGGCCTCGGGGTAGAGCGCGGCCAGCTTGTCGGTGAAGCGCCAGTGCGTCGTGCACTCGCGGCCGTCGAGCAGACCCGCGGCGCCCAGCTCGAAGACCCCGGAGCAGTGGGCGTAGATGATCGCGCCGCGCTCGTACGCCGACCGCACGGCGTCCAGCACCGCCGGGTCGTGCCGGTCGTAGTCGTACTTGGGGCTCAGGCAGATCAGGTCGGCGTCCTCGGTGGCCTCCAGGCCGCGCTCGACGACCAGGTCGTAGTCGGAGCGGCCCCGCACCCGCCCCGGGCGCGGCGTGCAGACCCGGAAGTCGAAGACCGGGTTGTCGTCCTCGGGGTGGTAGGGCTCGCCCCAGACCTCGACCAGCGAGCCCAGCCCGAACGGCTCGGCCCCGTCCTGCACCACCACGGTCACCTTCTGCACGGGGCACAGCCTGACGCAGGACTGGCAGAAAATCAACGAACCATGGCTTTCCTGCCAATGGTGGCAGGATCACGATGAGAGCAGACTTTCTGCCATGACCTCGATCCTGATCCTCCTCGTCCTGGTCGCCGCGTTCGCCGCCCTGACCAGCTACGCCCGTCACGACCGGTTCGCCGGCCCCGCCGTTCGCCACTCCCGCCGCGACGACCTCGGGCGCGCCGCCCGTGCCCGGCTCGTCTCCTGACCCCGAACAGCCCGAAGGCCCGGTCACCTCACGGTGAC
>JAEZKN010000290.1 GCA_023415395.1 Actinomycetes bacterium | reverse complement strand
GCCCTCGGCGACCAGCGCGAGGTTCTCGGTCTCCCGGGGGGTGTGCGCGGCGGGCGCGGACTCCGTGCGCGCCGGCGCGCTGCCGATCGCCCGCAGGTCCTCCAGCAGGCGTACGGCGCCCAGCGCGTGTGCCGCCTCGCGGGCCGGGTCGGCGAGCTCCCGGGCGCCGGCGAGGTCGCCGCAGGCCCGCAGGATCCCGGCCAGCGCCGTCCGCACCCGGGCGAGCTCGTGGACGTGGCCGAAGTCCTCGAAGAGCACGATCGTCTCGCGCCACACGTCGACCAGCACGTCCTGGGGCGGGGCGTCGACGCCGGACAGCCAGCGGAAGCGCAGCGTCTCGGCGTCCAGCCGCTTCATCCACGCCCGGCCCTCGGGTCCCCAGTGGCCGGAGGGGTCGGAGTAGCGGTCGAGCACGACGTGACCGTCGGCGTGGATCCGGTCGACGCGCTCGGCGTACTGCGCCCGCTCCGCGGCCGACATCGCCGGCACGGCCCGGTTGACCGCGGCGATCGCCACGGCGCCGAGGCGGATCCGCGCGCTGAACCACTCGTGCCAGATCCGGCTCAGGACGGCCACGACCTCGTCGTAGGCCTCGACCGCTCCGGCCGCGTCGCCGCGGTGGCCGGCGGCCTCCATCTCGACCGCGGCGGCGTTGATCGCGACCCCGCCCTCACGCGCCCAGAACTTGCGCAGCGCCCGGGCGTCCGGCCCGATGTCCTCCCCGCGGGCCAGCCGGATCTGCAGCCGCAGGGGCTCGAGCAGGGCGCGCGGGATCGGCGGCGGGTTGTCGCCGGCGACGTCGGTGAGCGCCAGCGCCTCGTCCCAGCGGCCGAGCACGTCGAGGACCCAGGCCAGCTGCCAGCGGGCCTCGAAGGCGTAGGGCCCGTAGGGGATGCCGGCCTCGACGCCGCGGTCCACCGTGCTGCGGAACCACGTGATGGTCTCGTCGAACTCCGCCCAGTCCTCGTAGGACCGGCCGAGGAGGTAGCGCGCCCGCAGCTCCGAGCTCACCGCGCCGGCCGCCTCGGCCCGGGCGACGGCCTCGCGCAGCGCCTGGCGCAGGCCCTCCTTCGGCCCCGCCTTCTTCAGGCCGGAGAGCGTGGTGATCGCCTCGGAGGCGAGCTCGTTCAGGTCGAGCCGCTCGGCCAGCGTGAGTGCCTCCATGCCGTCCGACTGGGCCTCCTCGTAGCGGCCGTAGCCGGCCAGGACGCGGGCGTGGGTGGCGAGCACGCGGGCGCGCAGACCGGTCTCGCCGTCGGGGACCAGCGCCACCGCGTCGCAGGAGATCTCCACCGGGTCCTCGGTGCCCTCGAGCATCAGCATCACGTAGGCCTGCGTGGAGAGCATCCGGGCCCGCCAGGTCGTCGGCGCCTCGACCGGCAGCCGCTCGAGCTGCTCGGCGACGACCTTGACCGCACGCTCGGGGTCGCCGCTGGCCAGCAGCGCCTCGGCCGCGCCGACGACGATCTTGGAGAGGTCGAGGTCGACCTGCGCGGGCCGCCGCGGGTCGGCGAGCAGCTGCAGGGCCTGTTGGTAGTGGTAGGCCGCCTCGTCCGGGCCGCCGACCCGGAAGGCCTCGTGGCCGGCCTGGATGCTCGCCCCGAGCGCGGTGTCGAGGTCCAGCGCCAGCCGGGCGTGCCGGGCGAGCTCGGCGGCGGTCCCCGTGACGGCACCCGAGCGGAGCGCCTCGACGTACCGCCCGTGCAGGCGCACCCGCTCGCCGGGCAGCAGGTCGTCGTAGACCGCCTCCCCCAGGAGCGCGTGGCGGAACCAGTAGCGCCCGTCGCCGGCGACGAGGATGTTCATCTCGACGGCCCTGCGCAGGCCCTCGTCGAGCTCGCCGTCGCCGAGCTCGGAGACCGCGGCGAGCATGTCGTGGGCGACCCGGCGGCCGGCGACGCTGGCCGCGCGGACCACGTGGCGGGCGGTGTCGTCGAGCCGGTCGAGGCGGACCAGCAGCACGTCGGCCAGGTCGTCGGGGACCCACCGGCCCGGGCCGGCCGCGGCACTGGTGAGCTCCTCGACGAAGAAGGCGTTGCCCTCGGCCCGGTCGACGATGCCGGTGAGCTCGCTCTCGGGCAGGCCCTCGGGCACCAGCTCGGCGATGAGCGCTCGGACCGCGGCCTCCGGGAGGGGGGAGAGCGCGACGCGGTGGACGCCGCGGATCCGGCTCCACTCCGCGACCTGGCGACGCAGGGGGTGGCGACGGTGGAGGTCGTCGGAGCGGTAGGACGCCACGATCGCCACCGGGCCGGAGAACGCCCGGGAGAACAGGAAGCTGAGCATGTCGCGGGTCGACTGGTCGGCCCAGTGGGTGTCCTCGATGACGAGGAGGAGCGGGGCGTGCGCCGCGGTCGCCTCCAAGAGCGCGTGGACCGCCTCGAAGAGGTCGCCGCGGTCGAGCGTGCTGCTCTCCTGGCGGTCCTGCTGGCCCAGCATGCGGCGGCCCGGCTGGAGCCGGCCCAGGGAGGGGTGCTGGGCGGCGACCTCGTCGACGGTCGCGGGCAGGTCGGTGGCCAGGCGGCCGAGCACCTCGGAGAAGGGCAGGTAGGGCAGCGCGCTGTCGCCGAAGTCGAGGCAGTGACCGGCCACGACCTGCCAGCCCTCGGTGAAGGCGAGGTCGCGCAGCTCGGTCAGCAGCCGGGTCTTGCCGACGCCGGCGTCACCGGAGAGGAGGACCGTGGCGCCGGTGCTGCCCGTGCTCCCTGCCACGGACGAACGGACGCCGAGCAGCGAAGCGACCTCCGCGAGCTCGGCGTCTCGTCCGACGAGTGTCCGAGAGGTGTGCGTTGCCACGTCGGACAGTCTGTCCTGTTCAGTTGTCGGCCGCGCGGGCATTTCGGTCGGCATCACGCGCCGCCCGGGTCAGCGGACGGTGGTCCAGCCGACGTCTCCCGCGTCGCCCCGGCGGACCAGGGTCCGGCGGCGCCGGCGACCGGCGATCTCGGTGCGGATCCGCCCGAGGCGGTAGTCCATCTCGCTCTTGAGCAGGTCCCGGTTCAGGTTGTTCTCGTACATCTCGTGCTCCTCAGTCCTCGTCGGTGTACTGAGGAGGTTGCTCGCCTGAGGTAGCCCGCCACATCGGGAAGGTGCCTTAGCTGCGGCGCCCCGGGACGCCGTGGGGCGGCTTAGACGGGGCGGGAGCCTCAGACCGGCCGGCCGCCGATCCAGGTCGCCGCCACCAGCGGGACCCCGGGGCGGTAGGCCAGGTGCACGTGGCTCGGCGCGTCGAGGACGACCAGGTCGGCGCGGCGGCCGGGCACCAG
>JAEZKN010000275.1 GCA_023415395.1 Actinomycetes bacterium | reverse complement strand
GGTCCACGGTGGCGGCGGCGTAGGTGCGGCCGTCGGAGTCGCGGACGGCCGCGCCCTCGGCCGCGCCGGAGCGGGCCCGGGTCGCGCGGGCGAGCGTCACGAGCTTCTGGTCCTCGGCCGACAGCTGCGCCGGCGGGGAGGCGGGGTGGTCACTCATCGTCGTCCTCGGTCGTCTCGTCCGGCTCCGGCACGCGGGCGATGAGCACGGTGCCGATCTTGTTGCGGCGGCCCTGCACGCCCTCGGCCTCGAAGCGCAGGCCGTGGGCCACCACGACCGAGCCCGGGATCGGGACCAGGCCGAGGTGCTTGGCCATCAGGCCGCCGACGCTGTCGACGTCCTCCTCCTCGATGTCCTCGCCGAAGAGCTCGTCGAGGTCGTCGATCGGGTAGCGCGAGGAGACCCGCACCGCGCCGTCCTCGAGGTGCTCGACGTCGACGGTCTCCTCGTCGTACTCGTCGGTGATCTCGCCGACGATCTCCTCGAGGACGTCCTCGATCGTGACCAGGCCGGCGGTGCCGCCGTACTCGTCCACGACGACGGCGATGTGCTGGCGCTTGGCCTGCATCTCCGAGAGCAGGGCGTCGACGGGCTTGGACTCCGGCACGAAGTACGCCGGGCGGCAGATGCCCTCGACCCGCTGGGTGAACTCGACGTCGGGCGCCTCGAAGTCGCGGCGCACGATGTCCTTGAGGTAGGCGATCCCGACGATGTCGTCGAGGTTCTCCCCGATCACCGGCACGCGGGAGTAACCGCTGCGGAGGAAGAGCGAGAGCGCCTGCCGGAGGTTCTTGTACTGCTCGATGTAGACGACGTCGTTGCGCGGGACCATCACCTCGCGGGTGGTGGTGTCGCCGAGCTCGAGGACGTCGTGGATCATCTTGCGCTCGCCGGACTCGATGACCGAGGACGCCTCGGCGAAGTCCACGAGCTCGCGCAGCTCGGTCTCGGTGTTGAACGGGCCCTCGCGGAAGCCCTTGCCCGGGGTCAGCGCGTTGCCGACCAGGATGAGCAGCCGCGGGAGCGGACCGAGGACCGCGGTGATCAGCGCCAGCGGGGCGGCGGAGAAGAGGGCCACCGTCTCGGGGTTCTGGCGGCCCAGCGTGCGGGGGGCGACGCCGATGGCCACGAACGAGACGACCAGCATCACGCCGATGACCGTGAGGACCGTCGGCCACCACGACTCGCCGTAGGCCTGGTAGACCTCCAGCGCGACCAGCACGATCGCGGCGACCTCGCACAACAGCCGCAGGAAGAGCGCGGTGTTGAGGTAGCGCGGCAGGTCGTCGAGGATCGTGAGCAGCCGCTTCGCACCCGCGCGACCCTCGTCCTCGAGCTCCTCGGCCCGGGCCCGCGAGAACGTCGCGAGCGCGGCGTCGGCGGCGGAGAAGAGGCCGGCGAGGAGGACGAGGACGGCTGCCGCGATCAGCAGCCAGATGCTCACTGCGGCTGCCCCGAGGACCGCCAGGCGGCGAGCAGCTCGTCCTGGAGACCGAACATCACCCGGTGCTCCTCGGGCTCGGCGTGGTCATAGCCGAGCAGGTGCAGGATGCCGTGCACGGTGAGCAGCTCCATCTCGGCCTCGGCGCCGTGCCCGGCGGTCTCGCCCTGACGGGCGGCGACGTCGGGGCAGAGCACCAGGTCGCCGAGCACACCCTCCTCGGGCTCCTCGTTGACCAGGCCGGGACGCAGCTCGTCCATGGGGAAGGCGAGGACGTCGGTCGGCCCCTCCTTCTCCATCCAGTGCTCGTTGAGCTCGGCGATGGTCGCCTCGTCGACGGCCTTGATGCAGAGCTCGGCCATCGGGTGGACGCGCATCCGGTCCATGACGAAGCGGCTCAGCTGCGCGAGGCGCTTCTCGTCGAGGTCGCGGCCGGACTCGTTGAGGATCTCGATGGTCACGGCTTGGCCTGCTTGAGGCCGCCGCGGGCGTCGAAGTCGTCGTACGCCGCCACGATCTTGCCGACCAGGCGGTGCCGGACGACGTCGTGGCTGGTGAGGCGGTTGAAGGACAGGTCCTCGACGCCGTCGAGGATCTCCTCGACGACCCGCAGCCCGGACTTGGTGCCGCCGGGCAGGTCGACCTGGGTCACGTCACCGGTGACGACGATCTTGGAGCCGAAGCCCAGGCGGGTCAGGAACATCTTCATCTGCTCCGGCGTGGTGTTCTGCGCCTCGTCGAGGATGATGAAGGAGTCGTTGAGCGTGCGGCCGCGCATGTAGGCCAGCGGCGCGACCTCGATGGTCCCGGCCGCGAGCAGCTTCGGGATCGTCTCGGGGTCGATCATGTCGTGCAGCGCGTCGTAGAGCGGGCGCAGGTAGGGGTCGATCTTCTCGCTGAGCGTGCCCGGCAGGAAGCCGAGCCGCTCCCCCGCCTCGACCGCCGGGCGCGTGAGGATGATCCGGTTGACGTTCTTGGACTGCAACGCCTGCACGGCCTTGGCCATGGCCAGGTAGGTCTTGCCGGTGCCGGCGGGGCCGATGCCGAAGGTGATCGTGTGCTTGTCGATCGAGTCGACGTAGCGCTTCTGGTTCAGCGTCTTCGGCCGGATCGAGCGGCCCCGGTTGCTCAGGATGTTGAGGCTCAGGACGTCGGCCGGGCGCTCGGTCGTCTCGGCCCGCAGCATCGTGTGCACGCGCTCGACGGTCTCGGACGTGATGCCCTGCCCGGTGCGGATGATCGCGACGAGCTCGTCGAGCAGGCGCTCGGCCAGGGCGACCTCACCCGGCTCGCCGCGCAGGCTGATCCGGTTGCCGCGGACGTGGATCTCGGCGTTGAAGGCGCCCTCGATGATCCCGAGGTGCTCGTCGCCGGGGCCCAGCAGGCTGACCATGTTGATGCTGTTCGGGACGACCACGGTGTGGCGCGTGGCGTTCGCGGGAGTCCCCTGGTGGTTGCTGTCAGTCATGGATGCCCGTGCGGGCGACCTTTCGGTAGGTGTTCGGCGCCCCTCCATGCTACGGGAGGGGCGCGAGCGGGCCCAGCGAGTAAGGCGGACGAGTAGCGTGGGTCCATGGAGAGGGAGCCGGGGTGGGACCCGGGATGGGACCCGGACGACGACCGGGACGACGACACGCCGCCGGCCTGGTTCGCAGGTCAGCACCTGCCCGACGACGCGCGCCGGATGGGCCTCTCCCACCACGTGCCGGACGGCGCGATCCTCGACTTCGCCGGACGGCTCGACCCCGCCAAGCCCTGGCACCGGCTGACCGCCTGGGCGATGCTGCTGGTCTTCGGGCTGCCGGTGCTGCTCGCGGCGATGCGCGTGGTTCAGCTGTTCTCGCGGTAGGCGACCTGCAGGATCCCCAGGCACATCTCGTCGGTGCTGCCCTCGGCCCAGACGACGTACCGGTCGTCGCGCTGGGTCTCGAACGCCGGCAGGACGTCGCGCAGCCACTGCACGTGGCGGCACCGGACGCTGACGGTGTCGAAGGGCTCCAGGTCGACCGGGTCGACGGGCTTGACGCCCTGGTCGTCGAAGTCCCAGATCGGGATGTCGAGCACGGTCTGCTCGCGGTCGGTCCCGGCGTTGGTCACGATCGAGATCTCGCGGCCGAGCAGGTGCATGTGACCGGCGACGCCGAGGATGGTGACCGGGCGCCCCATCGTGCGGGTGCAGGAGGTGGTGCTCGACGGCTCCACGTCGGTCCCGCAGAGCAGGTGGAGCAGGCTGTTGGTGTTGCCCGCGGTGCCGAAGCGCTCCATCACGTCGGCCATCGCGGCGTCGCGGTCGCAGAGCGGCCCGTCGTCGTGGTCGGGACGGCAGGGCATCTCGACCGGTGCCGGCAGCAGGTAGGTGTGAACCGGGGTGAGCCCACGGTCGCCGGGCATCCACCGCAGCTGGGTGCTCGACAGGTCCGGTGACGCGCCCTGCAGGAGGTTGTAGTGGACCTGCATGACGATCCGCGAGCCCGCCTCCAGGCGGACGCCGTAGCCGTCCCGCGTGAGTGACTCCCTGCCGCCCGGCGCCCAGGCGCCGAGCCAGGACGCGTCGTCGACGTTGGTGAACTCGCCGGACAGGCCGCTGCCGCCGAAGCAGGTCCAGCCCGGGTCGGGCGTCTCGGCGTCGAGGCGCTCGGCCTCGCGGACCTGGTCCGGCGCGACGCGGAAGAGGATCACGTGGTGGACGACGGCGGGGTTGCCCGGCAGCACGTTGGTGCCGGTGAGCCAGCTGTCCTTCGCCAGGTGCGGGTCGAGCAGGAAGCAGCGGTAGTCGTCGGTCCCCTCACCGGTCGGCGCGGACGGCGTGTACGGCTCGTCCATCGTCACCGTCATCCGCTCCTCCCCGGCGCGAAGCGGCGCCGGCTTCGGCGCCTTCACCCGGGTGAGCCGGGACGCCTCGACCTCCGGCGGCACCGGGGGCGAGAGCAGCTCGGTCGGCGAGCCGGTGCGCCGGTCCTCCCCCTCCTGCACGCAGGCCGTGAGGCCGAGCAGGAGGAGCGCGACCAGTCCGAGGACGACCCGGCGCCCAGCACTCATCCGGGGACCCTCATCCGGGAGGCCAGGTGAACGAGCGCCCCGCCAGCAGGTGCAGGTGGGTGTGGAAGACCGTCTGCCCGGCGTCGGCTCCGGTGTTGAAGACCAGGCGGTAGTCGCCGTGCCCCTCGGCCGCGGCGACCGCGGCGGCGGTGCTGACGAGCTCCGCGGAGGCGGCCGGATCGCCGGCGGCGAGCTCGGCGGCGTTCGCGAAGTGCTGCCGGGGGACCACGAGGACGTGCAGCGGCGCCTGCGGGTTCAGGTCGCGGAACGCCACGGTCCGCTCCGTCGTGTGCACGATCTCCCCGGGGATCTCACCGGCCACGATCTTGCAGAAGATGCAGTCCTCCATGAGGTGAGCGTAAACCGATCGGCTCCCCCGGGCGTGGCACTAGCGTGACCGTGATGACCGAACGCGCCGCCTGGACGGCGGACGAGGCGCTGGAGCAGCTCTACGCCGCGCACTGGCGCCGGCTCGTCCGACTCTCGGTACTGCTCGTGCGCGACCAGGCGACGGCCGAGGAGGTCGTGCAGGACGCGTTCGTCGCGGTCCACGGGCGCTGGTCGCGGCTGCGCGACCCGGACAAGGCGCTCGCCTACCTGCGCCAGGCCGTCGTGAACCGCTCGCGCTCGACGCTGCGGCACCGGGCGGTCGTCGCGCGGCACGCCGCGACCGTGCGACCCCCGGACGCCGCCGACCCGACCCCCGACTCCGACCGGCGCGCCGCCGTCCTCGACGCGATGCGCGCCCTGCCCGACCGCCAGCGCGAGGTGCTCGCGCTGCGCTACTACCTCGACCTCTCCGAGGCCGACATCGCCGACACGCTCGGCATCAGCCGCGGCGCGGTGAAGAGCCACGCCTCGCGAGGCGCCGCCGCCCTCCGAGCCCTCCTGGAGGACCAGTGAACCTGTCAGAGCTCCTCCACGACGCGGTCGGTGGGATCGAGCCCGAGGACCGGATCGACGAGATCCGTGAGCGCGTGGCGTCGCCGTCCCGCGCCGCGCGCCCCTGGTGGTACGCCGCCGGCGGGGTCGTGCTCGCGACGGCGGCGGCCGTCACGGCGTTCGCGGTGCTCGGCGACGACGGCGGGACCGAGCGGGAGCACCACCACGTCGCGACCGCGCCCGAGACGTTCCTCGTGCCCGCGTACTTCCTCGGGGACACCCCCCGCGGCGAGCGGCTCTTCCGCGAGTTCGACGAGGTGACCGGGTCCGACGCCCTCCAGGCGGCGCTGGACCGGATCGAGCGGCCCGCGGCCGACCCGGACTACCGGACCCCGTGGACCAGCACGTCCTTCGGCGAGGTGATGGTGATGGACGGCGTCATCCACGTCGAGCTCCGCGACGCCGACCTCGGCGACGACCTCGCCGTCCAGCAGGTCGTCCGGACCCTCCAGGGGGCGCTCCAGGAGCCGCTGCCGGTGCGGATCGGCGAGGCGACGTACGAGGCCCGCCCGGAGCTCGACGTGCTCAGCCACGTGAGCATCAGCGACCCCACCGAGGGCGCGGCCTACCAGGGCGCCCTCGTGGCCCGGGGACGCGCGTGGTCCTTCGAGGCGACCGTGCCGTGGGCGATCCGCGACGAGGACGGGACGGTCGTGCGGGAGGGGTCCGCCCAGGCACGGACCTCCGACCGGATGTCGCCGTGGGAGGTCCGCATCGACCTCGCCGGCCTGCCGGCCGGCTTCTACACCTTCGAGGCCCGGACCGACGACCCGACCGGCGGGGCCGAGGGGCCGGGCCCGGACGTCGACACGCGCACGATCATCGTGCGTTAGCGCCGGGCCGCCGGAAGGATGGAGCCATGCACACCAGGACCCGTCCCCGCCTCATCGCCATCGTCCTCACCACGGCCGCGCTCGCGCTGGCCGGCTGCGGGAGCGACGGTGCCGACGACGACCAGCGGCCGGCGAGCAGCAGCAACGGCACGCAGGGCAACGGGGGCGGCACCAAGGACGAGCCGTCCGACGACGGGGCGCCGATGGCCGACCAGGTCACGGTCCCGGTGTACTTCACCGGCGAGACGCCCCAGGGCCCGAGGCTCTACCGCGAGTTCCGACGCGTCGACGCCGCCGACCCTCTCGGTGCCGCGCTGACCCTGGCCGCGAACGGCGACGCCCTCGACCCCGACTACGGCACGGCGCTGCCGGGTGGCACGTTCACGACCGACGGCACCGCCGAGATCCCGCTGCCCGACGACTCCTGGACCGGCATCCCCGGCGGCATGTCCGAGAGCGCCGCCATCCAGGCCGTCCAGCAGCTCGTCTACACCGCGCAGGGCGTGCTCCAGTCGCGGGACCCGATCACGTTCACCGACTCCTCCGGCGCGGCGACCCAGATCTTCAACATCGCCTCCGAGGACGGCTTCACCGCCGCCGACCCGATCAAGACCCTCGCGCTGGTCAACGTCACCGCCCCCGAGCAGGGCGCCACCGTCGGCGACACGTTCACCGCGAGCGGGGTGTCCAGCTCCTTCGAGGCGACCACCCCGTGGCAGGTCCGGGACTCCTCCGGAGCGGTGGTGCTCGACGGCTTCGCCACGGCCGAGGGCTGGATGGACAAGCTCTACCCGTGGCAGACCGAGGTCGACGTCTCCTCGCTCGAGCCCGGTGAGTACACGTTCGTCGCGCTGACCGACGACCCCTCCGACGGCGAGGGCGGTGGCCCCACCCAGGACACCAAGGCGATCATCGTCGGGTGAGGCTCAGCCACCGCCGGCTCAACCGGACGCTGCTCCGGCGCCAGCACCTGCTCGAGCGGGTGGACCTCGAGCCGCACGCCCTGGCCGAGCACCTGGTCGGGCTGCAGGCGCAGGAGAACCTCGCGCCGTACCTCTCGATGCACGCGCGGCTGACGTCGTTCGACCCGCACGCCGTCAGCCGAGGCCTCGAGGACCGCTCGCTGGTGCGGCTGCTGGCGATGCGCGGCACCCTCCACCTGCTGACCGCGGACGACGCGCTCGCGCTGCGGCCGTGGACCCAGGCGACCTTCGAGCGCGTGCTGCGCACCGACCCGCGGCCGCAGTTCGAGCGGGCGCTGGTGCAGACGCCGCCCCGGGGCACGTGGAAGGGGACGGGCGGCGTCGACTACGTCCCGCTCGAGGAGTGGGTGGGCGAGCCCCTCCGCGAGCCGGACGTGCCGGGGACCGTGCGCCGCTACCTGCGCGCCTTCGGGCCCGCGACCGCGGGCGACCTCAGCGTCTGGGCCGGCGTCACCCGGCTGCGGCCCCTCGTGCTGTCGATGGACGACCTCGTGCGCCACGAGGACGAGAGCGGCACCGTGCTCTTCGACGTGGCCGACGCGCCGATCGAGGACGAGGACGCGCCGGCGCCAGTCCGCCTGCTCGGCACCTACGACAACGTGTGGCTCGCGCACGCCGACCGGGACCGGGTCACCGCCCCCGGGGTGCGCCGGCAGTGGCTCGGGGCGAACGGCGGGACGGCGGCCACCGTCTTCGTCGACGGCTGGCTCACCGGGCTGTGGCGGGTGGTCGGTGGCCGGGTCTCGATCGAGACCATGTTCCGCGACCTGACGCCCGGGGAGCAGGAGGAGCTCGACGAGGAGGTCCAGCGGGTCGAGGCGCTGCTGGCGCGGCCGGCGGTGGGTTAGGCACCGTCTCCGCCGCCAGAACGGTGCCTAAG
>JAEZKN010000251.1 GCA_023415395.1 Actinomycetes bacterium | reverse complement strand
GGCGGGGGTGCGGGGGCCGACGCCCATGAGGGGGGGGAGCGCGGCGTCGGCGGGCCTGGTGCGGCGCGCCCGCGGGCGCGCGCCGAGAGCAGATGTCGTGCAGTGCATCGCCTGTGTCCTCCATGACGCGGCTTCTGGCCTGGGATCCGTCCCGGGCCTGCCTGGTCATGATCGGCAGGAGCTCGCGGTGCCTGAGCACTTCGCTCGAAGCCCACGCCGCAGGCGTCAGCTCGAGGGCGCCGCCGTGGCGTAGCCGAGGACCTGGAAGTCCCGGCGGTAGAGCTCGGCGACGGCGGCCCGGAGCTCCTCGGAGGCCAGGAGGCGCGGGGTCTCGGCCGTGGCCGTGCGGTGCTGCGTCTGCGGGAGTACGGCGGGCAGGCCGATCAGCCCGCACAGCTCGGCGAAGTCCTCGGCGAAGGTCTCCAGCCGGCCGAGGAAGTCGACCTGGGTCAGGTCGACCAGCCGCGACTGGAGCGCGAGGTGCTGGTCGGTGTCGGTCAGGTCCTGCTCACCGACCCAGGCGGCGAAGGCCTCGGGCCGCTCCCGCACCCGGGTGAGGGTGGCGTCGTCGAACCCGAAGTAGTTCGCGTTCACGACCTTGTCCTGCCAGGCCGACACGAAGCGGGGCAGGGGGTGCCGGACGAAGCCGAACTTCACGTAGTCGGCGAAGAGCGCCGTCGGGTAGCGCATCCAGTACGCGTGCTCGACGTCGAGGGCGACCTCCTGCTCCTGGAGGTAGCCGAGCAGCGTGCGCGTCGCGACCTTGGCCACGCGGAACCAGACGAACCGGCGCTCGTGGCTGATCGTCAGGTTGTAGCCGAGGGGGGAGAGGTCCCCGGAGCGCCCCGCCGGCCGCTCGAGGCGGCGCAACGCCAGCTTGGCCTCGGGGGTGAGCCGGGCGCGGTGGCCGGGCTGCGTCCGCAGCACGTCGGCGGTGAGGTCGGGGCCGGGCACGGCAGCAACCTATCGGTCCGGCCGTGCGGTCAGCCGGCGGCCACGAGGGCCACCGCCGCGGCGCACAGCGCCAGGCCGTAGCCCTGGGCGCGGTGCACGTGCTCGCGCAGCACGGTCGCGGCGAGGAGCACCGTGAAGGCCGGGTAGAGCGCGGTGATGACCGCGGCGACGGTGAGGTAGCCGTGCTGGGTGGCGACCTGGAAGAGCCCGGTGGCGAGCGCACCGAGCGCTCCGCTGGCCATCCCGCCCAGCGCGTAGCGGTTCCGCGGGACCCAGTCGGCGCGCAGCGCGAGCGCGGTCCCGATGATCGCCACCGCCGCGATCCCCTGGTTGACCGCGAGGGGGAGGAAGCCGGCCTCGCCGGGGACCTGGCCCAGGGCGGCGAACATGGTGCCGAAGCCGAGGCCGGCGAGCACGCCGTCGAGCAGCCCGCTCGCGGGACCGGCGGCGTCGCGGACCGGCTCGCGCGAGACGAGCCAGATCGCGGGCAGCGCGAGCACCACGCCGAGCCAGACCAGCGTCGCGGGCCGCTCACCTCCGGCGATGCCCGCGAGGGCCGGTATGAGGACGCACCCGACCCCGGACACGGGAGCGACGACGCCCATCCGTCCCGAGGAGAGCCCGCGGTAGAGGAACGCCGTGCCGAAGCCGTTGCCGACCCCCGCGAGCACCGCCCAGGCCAGGTCCGCGCCGGTGGGGGAGCCGCCGTCGACGGCCACCACGACGAGCACCAGCGTCGTGCCGAAGAGCTGGGCCACCAGGGAGACGGCCCAGGCGCCGGCGCGCCGGGAGAACATGCCGCCGCCGAAGTCGCCGAGGCCGTACGACGCCGCGGCGAGCAGCGAGAGGAGCACGCTCACGTGAGGACGACCCCCGCGACCCAGGTCCAGGCGGCGAGCAGGGCGAAGACCAGCTCGATGAGGATGCTCCAGCCGACCGCCTTGAGCGAGTGCACCGTGGACGGCCAGGCCCGGTCGGAGCCGACCCGGCGCAGCTCGGCCAGGTAGACGCCCAGCACGAACCCGAGGAAGAGGCCCACCACGGGGACCACGAAGAACCCGACCACGCCGAGCGCCACACCCACCCACTGGGTGGAGGCGGGGATGCCGGCGTCCTGGAGGCGCCGGCCGGGGACCAGGTACTTCACCACCGCACCGGCCGCCACGAGGACGGTCGCGACCGCGAACACCACCCAGGCGGTCTCACCGCCGGTCACCACGGCCCAGGCCAGGACGCCGGCGACCACGAGCACGGAGCCCGGCAGGATCGGCACCACGATGCCCACCAGGCCGACCGCGATGACGACGGCGACGAGGACCTCGGTCAGGGACACGCGCTGATCCTAGGGATCGCGAGGCTCCTCGTCCGGGAACGCACCCGCGAACGCACCAGGGCCCCGGACGGTGTCCGGGGCCCTGGTGGAAGTCGGTGCTGGAGTCGGGGTCAGCGCTCGTCGTCCGTGGCGCTGGCCGGGGTGTTGGACAGCTTGTGGGTCTCGTCGTCGACGTTGGCGGCGATCTCCTTGAGCTTCTCACCGTGCTCCCGGGCGTGGTGGGCGCAGAAGAGCAGCTCACCACCAGACTGGAGCTCCACGCGCAGGTAGGCCTGGGCTCCGCAACGGTCGCAG
>JAEZKN010000213.1 GCA_023415395.1 Actinomycetes bacterium | reverse complement strand
TCGTAGACGGCGCGGGCGTCGGAGAGCGCGAGGGGGCGCGCACGCAGACCTTCGGGGAGCGAGATGTTCGTCGGCACGTCCTGCATGCAAGCAGCAAGACGCCCGACGGGGCCCCCCAACAAAATGGGGCGGCCCGGTCGGGCGTCTTGCTGCTTGCATGAAGGACGTGCCGACGAACATCTCGCTCCCCGAAGGTCTGCGTGCGCGCCCCCTCGCGCTCTCCGACGCCCGCGCCGTCTACGAGGTGATGGTCGCCCAGGAGCAGCACGACCTCGGCGAGGTCGCGATCGAGGAGGCCGACATCGTGGCCGACTGGCAGCGGCCCTCGCACGACCTCGGCGCCCACTCGGTCGGCATCCTCGACGGTGACCTCCTGGTGGCCTACGCCGAGTACCTGGGGGCGACCCGCGGCGACGCGGCCGTGCACCCGGACCACCGGGGCCGGGGCATCGGGACCGCGCTCGCGCACTGGATGCAGGACAACGCCCGGGCCGACGGCGCGACGGCGGTGGGCATGCCGGTGGCGGTCGGCTCGGACGGCGACCGGTTGCTCGAGGCGCTCGGCTACCGGGTCCGCTGGACCAGCTGGGAGCTCCTGCTGGCCGAGGGTGCGGCGGTCCCGCACCGCGACCTGCCGGCCGGCTGCACGCTTCGCGAGGCCACGCCGGAGGACCACGAGGCCTGCTGGGCACTCCTGGAGGACGCCTTCCTGGAGTGGTCCGAGCGCGAGCGGGAGCCCTTCGCCGACTTCGTCGCCCGGACGATCGACCGGCCCGGCTTCGAGCCGTGGCACCTGCGCCTGGTCGCCGACGGGAGCGGCGAGGTCGTGGGCGTCACCTACGTCCATCCGTTCGGGACGATGGGCTACGTCGACCGGATCGCCACCCGCCGGGACCAGCGCGGCCGGGGCATCGCCCAGGCCATGCTCGTCGACGCGTTCGCCGCGGCGCGCGCCCACGGTTGCACCACCTCCGGCCTCAACACCGACTCCCGCACCGGCGCCCTCGGGCTCTACGAGAAGGTCGGCATGCAGATCACGCGGACGTGGGTGAACCGGGCGATCTCGCTGTAGCAGGTTCGCGCTCCCGGGTGTGTCCCGGGGCGTGCCCCCGGGCGGGCCCCCGACGGCGCGAGAACCGATACGTTGCCTGCACCCCCCGAGGAGAGAGGATCGAGACGTTGACCAAGACGATCGTGTGCGGAGTCGACAACAGCCCGACGGCGGCCGCGGCCGCCCGCAAGGCCGCCGAGCTCGCGGCGGCGCTCGGCGCCGAGCTGCACCTGGTCTCGGCGTACGGCAAGATCGAGTCGCACACCGTGGAGATCGGTGCCGAGCGGGTGTTCATCAGCAACGAGATGGAGGCCGACCGGGTCTCCGGCGCGATCGCCGTCGACCTCCGGCGCGAGTTCCCGGGTCTCGAGGTCGTGCCGACCTCCTCGGACGGCAAGCCGGGAGACGCGCTCGTGCACGCCGCCGAGCGGCTGCACGCCGACGTGATCGTCGTCGGCAACAAGCGGGTCCAGGGGATCGGGCGGGTGCTGGGCAGCATCGCGCGCGACGTGGTGACGCACGCGCCGTGCGACGTCTACGTCGCCCACACGCACGACCACTGACGCACGACCACTGACGCCCGCTCAGGACACGGTCGTCACCACGGCCGTCACCGACGGCCGCCGCGGGGTGGAGGAGAATCCGAACCGCGGCGGCGGGTCGACCGGCGTCAGCGTGCCCAGGTCGGCGCCGTCGAACGTGCCCCGCACCGACCGCACGGCGTGCACGTCGGTCGCGCCGTACCACTCCCGGCGGCCGTTCCCCGCGCTGCCGCGGGTCCGCACCCCACGGAGCACGACCCGGGCCACCGGGTCGGTCAGCGTGCACCACCACGGGCTCTCCGCGAGCCGTCGCGGCACCAGGCGGAGCAGCCGGCCCAGGCCGGTCCGCCCGCCCGGGACGATCTCCAGCGCCAGCGACGGCGAGCGCACGGCCCAGCCGTCCACCGCGACCGGCTCGATCCGCACCTCGTCGAAGGAGTAGGTCGCCGCCACGAACTCGGCGACCCCCTCGGACGGGGCGAGCAGCACCCGGTGGCCCGACGCCGTCTCGACCATGACGTCGGTGAACGTGCCGAGCGGCGAGGAGTCCCAGCGCCCGACCACGACGCGGACCCCGCTCGTGGTGCCCACACCGGCGATGTGGCCGCGGAAGCGCATCCGGCCAGCCTACGGCTCCCGGGGAGGCCGCGGACCTCCGCTCGCTCGAGCTGCCGTCGAGTAGCCCCCGGCGGCTACCGGATCGGCGCCCCGGACACCGAGCGGGCGATGACGAGCCGCTGGATCTCCGAGGTGCCCTCGAAGATCGTGTAGATCTTCGCGTCCCGGGCCATCCGCTCGACCGGGTACTCGCGGGTGAAGCCGTTGCCGCCGAGGATCTGCATCGCCTCGCCGGTCACCCGCACCGCGGTCTCGCCGGCGAAGAGCTTCGACATCGAGCCCTCGGCGTTCTCGAAGGCCTTGCCCTGCCGGGCCATCCACGCCGCGCGCCAGACCAGCAGCCGCGACGCCTCGATCGCGGTGGCCATGTCGGCGAGCTTGAAGGCGATGCCCTGGTTCTCGATGATCGGCTTGCCGAACTGCTCGCGGGTCCTCGCGTAGTCCAGCGCGATCTCGTACGCCGCTCGCGCGATGCCGATCGCCTGCGCACCGACGGCGGGGCGGGTGCGCTCGAAGGTCGCCATCGACGCGTTTCCGCGGGCGCCGCCACCCTCGCGTGCGCGGGCGAGGCGGGCGTCGAGCCTCTCCTTGCCGCCGAGCAGGCAGCGGCCGGGGACGCGGACCTGGTCCAGCACCACCTCGGCGGTGTGGGAGGCGCGGATGCCGTGCTTGTGGAACTTCTGGCCCTGGCTGAGGCCCTTCGTGCCCGGCGGCACCACGAAGGAGGCCTGGCCGCGGGTGCGCAGGTCCGGGTCGACGACCGCGGTGACCACGTGGACGTCGGCGATGCCGCCGTTGGTGGCCCAGGTGTTGGTGCCGTTGAGGTCCCACTCGTCGGTCGCCTCGTCGTAGGTCGCCCGGGTGCGCATCGCGCCGACGTCGGAGCCGGCGTCGGGCTCGGAGGAGCAGAACGCGCCGAGCTTGAGGTCGCCCGGCGTGCCGTACATCGCCGGCACCCACTCGGCGACCTGCTCGTCGGTGCCGTTGGCGCGGACCCCGGCCGCGGCGAGGGACGTGCCGACGATCGAGAGCCCGATGCCGGCGTCGCCCCAGAAGAGCTCCTCCATGGTGATCGGGAAGCCGAGCCCGGTCTCGTCGAGCGCCTGGGTGACGATGAAGTCGACGGAGTAGATGCCGGCCTTCGCGGCCTCCTCCACGACGGGCCAGGGGAACTCCTCCTTCTCGTCCCACTCCGCCGCGGCGGGGCGGACGACGTCGGCGGCGAACCCGTGCAGCCAGTCACGGAGGTCACGGTGGTCCTGGTCCAGCTCGAAGGAGGGGGTCACGGTCCGCAGGCTACCCACGGGTCACCATGTGCCGCCGGATGGCGGCTGGAGATCTCCGCCTGACGGGGGTGCCTCGAGCGAGAACACGTTCTACGGTGATCTCGTGACCACCGCCGCACCGGTCCCGCCCGTCCGCGAGCTGCCGCCGGCCCCGCGCGGGCTGCCCTTCGTGGGCAGCAGCCTGGAGTACGCCCGCGACCCGGTCGCGCTCTTCCGCAAGCGCTGGGAGACCTACGGCGCGGTGGCCCCCATGGGCACGGTCGCCGGCAGCCGGTGGGTGATGCTGCTCGGCCCCGACGCCTGCGAGGAGGCGCTGCGCAACGCCGACAAGGCCTTCGCCAACGGACCCGCGTGGACCTTCCTGGTCGGCCCGTTCTTCGGCCGCGGCCTGATGTTCCTCGACTTCGAGGAGCACCACCTGCACCGGCGGATCATGCAGCAGGCCTTCACCCGCGACCGGCTCGAGGCCTACACCGCCGCGATGCACACCGCGATCGCGCGCGGTCTGGAGTCGTGGCAGACCGGCGCGGGGTTCCAGGCCTACTGGGCGCTGAAGGACCTGACGCTCGGGATCGCGACCGAGACGTTCATGGGCGGTGCCGAGCACACCTCGCCGGAGGAGATGGCGCGGGTCAACCGCGCGTTCATCGCCTGCGTGCAGGCGGCCGCGGCGATCGTGCGCCACGACGTCCCGTTCACCCGCTGGCACCGCGGCATGGTGGGCCGCACGGTCCTGGAGGAGTTCGTGCGCGGCTACCTCCCCTCGCGACGGGCCACGGCCACCGACGACCTGCTCTCGGTGCTGTGCCACATCGAGTCCGACGAGGGCGAGCGGTTCAGCGACGAGGACGTCGTCAACCACATGATCTTCTTGATGATGGCCGCGCACGACACCTCGACGTACACGCTCTCGGTGATGCTCGAGAAGCTCGGGCAGCACCCGGAGTGGCGCGAACGCTGCCGCGGCGAGGCGCAGGAGCTGCGCGACCGGGTGGGCGACGCCCCTGGTCTGGCCGACCTGGAGTCGCTGGAGGCGGTCGACCTGGTGATGAAGGAGTGCCTGCGGCTGCGGGCGCCCGTGCCGGTCGTGCTCCGCAAGACGGTCAAGGACACCGTGGTCGCCGGGGTGCGGATCCCGAAGGACACCTTCGCCACCGTCGCCCCGCAGTTCAGCCACCTGATGCCGGAGTACTGGACCGACCCGGAGGCGTTCGACCCCGAGCGCTTCAACGCCGAGCGCCGCGAGGACAAGTCGCACCGCTACGCCTGGGAGCCCTTCGGCGGCGGCGTGCACAAGTGCCTGGGCATGTACTTCGCCGGCGCCGAGGTGAAGGCCTTCCTCCAGCACTTCCTGCTCGACTTCGACTGGTCGGTCGACCCGTCCTACGTCGCTCCGCTCAACCACCACTCGCTGCCCTTCCCCAAGGACGGGCAGCCGATCGACCTGCGCCGGCTCTAGTCACCTCGGCTCACCTCGGCTCACCTCGGCGCAGACCTCGCCGGGCGGGGGTACTCCTGTCCGGTACGTCCCGCCCGGCGGGGGGCTCGGGTGACGCGTGCGAGAAGGCCTG
>JAEZKN010000058.1 GCA_023415395.1 Actinomycetes bacterium | reverse complement strand
GAGGATCCGCTCCCCGTCGGGCTGCGCGGACGGCAGGGTGCGCGGCGCCGCGCCGGTGGCGACGAGCACCGCGTCGGCGGGCAGCTCGCGCTCGGTGCCGTCTCCGAGCTGGGCGACGACCCGGTCGGGGCCGGCCAGGCGGCCGCGGCCGGTGAGGACCGTGACGCCGTCGCGGGTGAGCCGACGCTCGATGTCGCTGGACTGCTCGGCGGCCAGGGCCTTGACCCGGGCGTTGACCCGCGCGAGGTCGACCCGGATCGCCGTCGCCGCGTCGCCCTCGGCGTCGCGGAAGCTCACCCCGAGCTCGGCGGCCCCCGAGAGGTCGCTCATCACCTCGGCGGTCGCGATCAGCGTCTTGCTCGGGACGCAGTCGGTGAGGACCGCGGAGCCGCCGACGCCGTCGCTGTCGACGATCGTGACCTCGGCGCCGAGCTGGGCGGCGACGTGGGCGGCCTCGTAGCCCCCGGGCCCGCCCCCGATGATGACGACTCGCTCGGTCATGGTCAGAGGTTGATCATGTGGCCGGCGATGCCCTCGACGGCTTCCTTCATCGCCTCCGAGAGCGTCGGGTGGGCGAAGATGTTGCGGGCCACCTCGTCGGCCGTGAGGTCCCACTGCTGGGCCAGCGTCAGCGCCGGCAGCAGCTCGGTGACCTCGGGGCCGATCATGTGGGCGCCGATGATCTCGTTGTACTCGGCGTCGGCGACGATCTTCACGAAGCCGACGCCCTCGGCCATGCCACGGGCCTTGCCGTTGGCCGAGAACGGGAACGTCGCCACCTTGACGTCGTACCCCTTCTCCTGGGCCTGGGCCTCGGAGTAGCCGAACGACGCGATCTGCGGCTGGCAGAAGGTGGCGCGCGGGATCATGTCGAAGTTGATCTCGACCGTCTCGGCGCCCGCGATCGTCTCGGCGGCCACGACGCCCATCGCCTCGGCGGTGTGGGCGAGCATCAGCTTGCCGGTCACGTCGCCGATCGCGTAGATGTTCTCGACGTTGGTGCGGCCGCGGGCGTCGACCTCGATCGCGCCGCGGTCGGAGACCTTCACACCGGCGTTCTCCAGGCCGTAGCCCTCCACGCGCGGGGCGAAGCCGAACGCCGCGAGCATCCGGTCCGCCTCGAGGACCTCGGTCTTGCCGTCCTTGCTGACCGTGACCTTCACGCCGTCGCCGGTGTCCTCGACCTGCTCGACCTTGGTCGAGAGGAGGACCTTCACGCCGAGCTTCTTGTACTGCTTGAGCAGCTCCTTGGACACGTCGGCGTCCTCGGTCGGGACCATCCGGTCGAGGAACTCCACGATGGTGACGTCCACGCCGAAGTTGGCCATCACGTAGGCGAACTCGACGCCGATCGCGCCCGAGCCGCCGATGATGATGCTCTTCGGGAGCTCGCTGTCGAGGATCTGCTCCTCGTAGGTGACGACGTTCTCGCTCTTGCTCATGCCCGGCAGCATCCGGACCTTCGCGCCGGTGCCGATGATGAGGTGGTCGAAGGTGTAGGTGGTCTTCTGACCGTCCTTGTCGACCTCGATCTCGGTCGGGGACTTGATCGTGCCCCAGCCGTCGATCTCCTGGATCTTGTTCTTCTTCATCAGGTAGTGCACGCCCTTGGCGCTGGCCTCGGCGACGCTGCGCGAGCGCCGGTGGGTCGTGCCGAAGTCCATCGACGCGTCGCCGCTGATCCCGAAGGTGTCCTTCTCCTTCGTGATGATGTGGGCGATCTCGGCGTTGCGCAGCAGCGCCTTGGACGGGATGCACCCGACGTTGAGGCAGACGCCGCCCCAGTACTTCTCCTCCACGACGGCGACGGTCTGGCCGAGCTGCGCGGCGCGGATGGCGGCGACGTACCCGCCGGGGCCGGCACCGAGGACGAGGACGTTGAAGTGCGTGGTCACGGAGGTCAGCCTACTGACGTGACACAGCGCACCCCGCATCGGTGCACTAGCCTCGGCGCGTGACGTTGTACGCCGCCTACGGGACGAACCTCGACCCGGCCCGCATGGGCGAGCGGTGCCCGCACTCCCCCCTCTCGACCACCGGCTGGGTCCAGGGCTGGCGCCTCACCTTCGGCGGCGAGGAGCACGGCTGGGACGGGGCGCTCGCCACGATCGTCGAGGACCCCATCGACCAGGTCTTCGTCGCCGTCTACGACGTCACCCGCGAGGACGAGTCCGCCCTCGACGGCTGGGAGGGCGCCGACCTCGGCCTCTACCGCAAGACGCGCGTCCGGGTCGCCACCATGACCGGCGAGGTCGTCGCCTGGACCTACGCCCTCGACGCCTACGAGGGCGGCCTCCCCTCCGCGTCGTACCTCGGCATCCTCGCCGACGCCGCCGAGGCCGCCGACGCCCCCGCCGACTACGTCTCCGCCCTCCGCCGCCGCCCCTGCCGCTCGACGGGGTTGTAGGCCGCCCCTGGGATACCCGGTTAACCGGGTATCCCTGAACTTCTGGGCCTCTGCAGAGCCCCAGAAGTTGGGGAAGTGCCCGAGGAGTAGTCGACGACCGGCCCGGTGACGCGCCGGGCCGGCAGCCTGCCGATCCGGCCGGGACTGGGGCCACG
>JAEZKN010000051.1 GCA_023415395.1 Actinomycetes bacterium | reverse complement strand
GGCGGCGGTCCCCCCCCCCGGGGGGGCGGCCCCCACCCCCCCCCCCCCGCCGCACCACCAGGTCGAGCACCCCCGGGAGGACATCGATGGCAGGCAGCATCAGCGGGCTCAGCGGCTTCGACAGCGCGACGTTCGTCGAGCAGCTCATGCAGCTCGAGAAGGTGCCCCAGGACCGGCTCAGGACGCGGCAGAGCTCGGAGAAGTCGGTGCTCACCGCGCTCCAGTCGCTCAACACGAACCTGGCCTCGCTGAAGACCCAGGCCGAGACGCTCGCCCGGGCCGCCACCTGGCAGGCCGTCACCGGCACCTCGTCGAGCACCGCGGTCTCCGTGACCGCGCTCAGCACGGCCGCACCGGGCTCCTTCGGCGTCACGATCGACCGCGTCGCGGTCCCCCACCAGGTCGGGTTCGGCGAGGCCGCGGGCCTCGACGACATCGTCGCCACTCCTCCCGTCGTGCAGATCACCGGTCACGACGGCACCGTGCACGACATCACCACCGGCGGCGGGTCTCTCAAGGAGATCATCAGCGCGATCAACGCCTCGAGCGCCGAGACGGGCGTCCGGGCGACCGCCGTGCGGGTGGCCGACGGCAGCTACCAGCTCATGGTGCAGGCGACCCAGACCGGCGAGGCCGGGCGCTTCACGATCACCCTCGAGGACGGCTCGGACCTCCTCGGCGGCGCGACCGTCCGCGAGGGCGAGGACGCGCAGATCAGCCTGGGAGCCGGCATCACGGCGACCTCGTCCACCAACACCTTCGCCGACGTGATGCCGGGCGTGACCCTGACCATCGACCCGTCGGCGACCGCCGGCAGCACCGCCACCGTCACCCTCGCCCGCGACACGTCGTCGACCAAGGACGCCGTCAAGGCCCTGGTCGACAAGGTCAACAGCCTGTTGTCGACGCTCGACACCCAGACCAAGGCGGGCACCGGCGTGCTGGGGCGGGAGCAGAGCGCGCGAGGGGTCCGCACCGCCCTCCTCGAGACCGTGTTCGGCGGCTCGTCGTCGATGGCGGGCGTCGGCATCCAGACCGACCGCTACGGCAAGCTCGTGTTCGACGCACAGGCGTTCGAGACGGCGTACGCCGCCGACCCGGCCGCGGTCGCCGCGCAGTTCACCTCCGGCGACACGAACGGCTGGGCCGCCCGCGTGGCGGCTGCCGCCAAGGCCGCGAGCGACCCGGTGAGCGGGGCCGTGACCAGCGCCGTCGCCGGCCGGCAGGGCTCGATCGACCGCCTCCAGGACAGCATCGACTCCTGGGACGTCCGCCTCGAGCTCCGACGTTCGTCCCTGTCCCGCCAGTACTCCGCACTCGAGACGGCGCTCTCGAACCTGCAGGGCCAGAGCAGCTGGCTCGCGAGCCAGATCGCCGCCCTCACGCCGTCCTCGAAGTCCTGACCTTCCCAAGGAACCCCGATGAGCTTCCCCACCAAGGACCCCCGCGAGGCCTACCTCGCGGCCTCGGTCTCGACCGCCAGCCCCGCCCAGCTGCTCGTGATGCTCTGCGAGCGGCTGGTCCTCGACCTGCAGCGCGCCACCGACGCGCTGCGCCGGGGCGAGCCGAGCCAGGCGCACGAGCCGCTGCTGCACGCGCAGGAGATCGTCGTCGAGCTCCGGGCGACCCTGCGTGTCGACGCGTGGGAGGGCGGCCCCGGCCTGGCCGCGCTCTACGACTACCTCTACGGCGAGCTGGTCACGGCCAACGTCCGCAAGGACCTCGCGGTCGCCGACTTCGGTCTGCACCTCGCCTCGACCCTGCGCGACACGTGGCGGGACGCGGCGCTCCAGCAGCTGTCGGCCAGCGCGTGAGGTCTCGTCCGTGACCGACCGGCACCACCTGCACTGGGAGACGGTGCTCGACCGGCTCGAGCTCGACCTGATGCTCGCGGAGCGCAAGCTCGCCGACCCGGGGGCGCCCGACCCGGAGCCGTGGTCCGAGCCGCACCTGCAGGGCCCGATCCCGGCCGACCTGGTCGACCGGGCGCGCACGCTCCTCGACCGGCAGCAGGAGGTCCGCGACCGGCTGGCGGTGGCCGCGCTGGCGGTGCGACGCCACGAGCAGCTCGCCGGGCGGATGGACCGGGCGGTGAGCCCGGCCCGGTCGTCGGTCTACCTCGACGTGGACGCCTGAGGGCGCCACCAGGGACGGGGGCGCCGGGCGCTTGGGGGGCCGCCCGGCGATTCCCCGATCTGGTTTCGCCAAAACCTCTCAGGTGACCCGCGTTGGTGCCGAACGGGGCAGTGAGCAAGGACTGCTCACCCCCCCGCCGAAGGATCGGCACCGCCCACGTCTTACTCGGAGGCCAGGCGTGTCCTTTTCCGGACTCTCCCTTGGTGGACCGGACGCGGTCGATGCTGCCCTGCACTCGGCCCTGGACGGGATCGCGCTGCGCCAGCGCGTGATCGCGGACAACATCGCGAACGTCGACACCCCGGGCTTCCGCGCCACGACGGTCGACTTCGAGGCCAGCCTCCGCGCCGCCATCGCGTCCGGTGACCCCTCCGACCTCGCCATCTCCACGACGCCCACGGACACCCCGGTCGGCCCGAACGACAACAACGTCGACCTCCGCAAGGAGACGCTGGCGGCGGTTCAGTCGCAGTTCCAGTACCAGGTGATGACGCGCGCGGTCAGCGACCGCGCCGAGCTGCTGCGTGCCGCGGCCGGGAGCCAGTGATGGGCGCCTTCGACATGCTGCGCATCGCGGGGTCCTCGATGGGCGTGCACCAGACCTGGCTCGACACGCTCGCGAGCAACATCGCGAACGTCAACACCGTCACGAGCACCGACCAGACGGCCTTCCAGGCCCAGATGCTCGTCGTCCGCTCGCTGCCCGAGGGTGGCGTGGCGGTGGCCGGCCTCGCGCAGAGCGACCCCGAGGGCATGCTCGTCCACGACCCGGAGAACCCGCTGGCCGACGAGAACGGCTACGTCCGCGCCCCCGCGATGGACCTCGCGAGCCAGATGACCCAGCTGGTCATGGCCCAGCGCGGCTTCCAGGCCGCCGTCCAGGTGACCAAGGACGCCCAGGACACCTACTCCAGCGCGCTGCAGATCGGTCGTCGCTGATGAGCGTCCCCGGCATCGAGGGCCTCGGCTTCACGCCGTACGTCGCCCCGACCGTCCCCTCCCCCGGACCGGCCCAAAGCACCCAGGGCACCCAAGGCACCCAGTCCGCGCAGGGTGCGGGCCAGGCCTTCGGCGACATGGTCCTCGACGGGCTCGACCGGCTCGAGGCCGTGCAGGACAAGGCCGACCAGCTGTCGGTGCAGGCCGCGACCGGCTCGCTCGAGAACATCCACGACTACACGCTGGCGGCGACCGAGGCGTCCGTGACGACGCAGCTGACCGTGGCCGTCCGCAACCGCGCACTCGAGGCCTTCAACGAGATCATGCGGATGCCGATCGGGTGATGGGTAGCCCATGAAGCAGACGCTGACGCGGTCGTTCGCCCGGCTGCGCACGACGTTCACGGCGTTCACCGCCGGCCAGAAGGTCGTCGCGGTCGTCGGCACCGCCGCGGTGCTCGTCGCGGCGGTGATGGTGTTCCGCTGGATCGCGACGCCCAACTACGCGCCGCTCTTCAGCAACCTCGCGGCCGAGGACGCGTCGGCGATCGTGGACGAGCTGAACTCCCAGGGCGTGCCCTACGAGCTGAGCAACAACGGTGCCACCGTGATGGTCCCGCGCGACCAGGTCTACGACACGCGGATCGCGCTGAGCGGCCAGGGGCTGCCCTCGTCCTCCTCGGGCGACGGCTACGGGATCCTCGACGACCAGGGCATCGCGACCTCGGAGTTCAAGGAGCAGACGGACTTCAAGCGGGCCATGGAGGGCGAGCTCTCGCGGACCATCGAGGCGATCGACGGCGTCAACACCGCGGTCGTGCAGCTGGCCCTGCCGGCCAAGGAGGTCTTCGCCGAGGAGCAGAACCCGGCGAAGGCCTCGGTGCTCCTCGCCACCGCGCCGGGCACCACCTTCGGCGCCGAGCAGGTCCAGGCGGTCGTGCACCTGGTCGCCTCCAGCGTCGACGGCCTCGACCCGGAGAAGGTGACGGTCGCCGACGCGCAGGGGCGCGTGCTCTCCACGAGCGAGGGCGGTGCCCTCGGCGCCAGCACCCGCGACCAGCAGGTCGCGAACTTCGAGCGCGCGAAGGCCGCGCAGATCCAGGCGATGCTCGACCGCGTCCTCGGCCCCGGCAACTCCACGGTGCAGGTGACCGCCGACCTCGACTTCGACAAGGCCGTGACCGAGTCGACGACATTCCAGGCCGACCCGGACCTGCCGCCCCTCTCGGAGGCGCGGAGCACCGAGCAGTACGACGGCCCGGCCGGCGCTGCCACCGGCGACCTCGGGGTGGTCGGCCCGGACGGCCAGATGGACAACGGCACCGGTGCCGGCGGCTCGGACTCCAGCTACGTCAAGGAGTCCTCGACCCAGGACAACCCCGTCGGCTCGGTGACCGAGCGGCGCGAGAACGCGCCCGGCGCCGTCGACAAGCTCGGCATCGGCGTCGTCATCGACACCAACGCCCTACAGGGCCGCAGCACCACCGACATCGCCGACCTCATCGCCGCCGGCAACCTCATCGACCGCAAGCGGGGCGACACCGTGGAGGTGACGCCGATCCTCTTCGACCGGTCGGCCGACGAGGCCGCGGCGGCGGAGCTGGCCGCGGCCGCGAAGGCGGAGCGGGACGCCCGGATGTGGCAGATGGTCCGGTGGGGCGGGATCGCCCTCGCCGTCCTCGCGATCCTGCTGCTGGCGTGGCTGCGCGGCAAGAAGCGTGCCAAGCAGCGCGAGGAGGCGACGACCTACCTCGTCGAGCAGCTCAAGACCGACGCCGCCGAGCGGGCCGCGCTGGCCGCGGCCGCCGCGGAGACCCAGGCCGTCTCGTCGCCGGCGCTCGCCGCGCTCGAGCGTGCGGACGCCGCGAACCAGGCTGAGCTGCGCAACGAGCTCGCCGCGATGGTGGAGAAGCAGCCCGAGGACGTCGCCGCCCTCCTGCGCGGCTGGCTGGTGGACCGTCGATGATGCCGGCTCTGACCACCCTCGGGGTGCGCAAGGCCGCGATCGCGCTGATCCAGCTCGGGCAGGAGCACGCGGCGGCGGTCATGGCGCACCTGACCGAGGCCGAGGTCGAGGCGCTCTCCGCCGAGATCGCCCGGCTCGACGACATCGACGCGAGCGAGAGCGAGGCCGTGCTGCTCGAGCTGAACCAGCTCGCGGTCGCCCGGGCCAACATCAACCAGGGTGGTCTCGCCTACGCCCGCAACCTGCTCATCGAGTCCCTCGGCGCGGACCGGGCCAACGAGATCATGGAGCGGCTCCAGGCGGCCGCCGTCCAGCTCCCGTTCCAGTTCCTGCACCGCGCCGACCCGATCCAGCTGCGCACCTTCATCGCCGACGAGCACCCGCAGGTGATCGCCCTCGTGCTCGCGCACATGCCTCCCGACAAGGCCTCGCTCGTCCTCTCCGGCCTGGCGCCCTCGCTCCAGGCGGAGGTCGCGCACCGCATCGCGGTCATGGACCGGACGTCCCCCGAGATCATCCGCGCCGTCGAGTCCAGCCTCGAGCGCAAGCTCTCGTCGGTGCTCCAGCCCCAGGACATGTCCCGCGTCGGCGGCGTCGACCCGCTCGTCGACATCATCAACCGCTCCGACCGGCTCACCGAGCGGCAGATCGTCGAGGGCCTCGAGGCGCTGGACGCCGAGCTGGCCGACGAGGTCCGCAGCCGGATGTTCATGTTCGAGGACATCGTCGAGCTCGAGGACCGCTCCGTGCAGCTCGTGCTGCGCCAGGTCGACAACGCCGAGCTCGCCCTCGCGGTCAAGGGCGTCACCGACGCCGTGCGCGACAAGATCACCTCGAACATGTCCGAGCGCGCGGCCGCCACCCTGCTCGAGGAGGTCGAGCTCCTCGGTGCCGTCCGCCTCACCCAGGTCGAGGAGGCGCGCCAGTCGATCATCCGCACCATCCGACTGCTCGAGGAGCAGGGCCAGATCATGGTCCGCCGCGGAGGTGACGATGAGCTCGTCGTCTGAGACCGGCGCCCGCCCCTGGCGGCACGCCGAGCGGCCGGACCTGCGGACCGGCGTGTGGACCCGGCTGGGCCACCCGAGCGTCCTCGGCGACGACGTCACCGAGCGCGCCATCGTCGATGGCCTGGAGACCCTCGACGCCGAGCTCGCCGACGAGGTCCGCAGCCGGATGTTCATGTTCGAGGACATCGTGAACCTCGACGACCGGTCGGTGCAGCTGGTGCTGCGCCAGACCAATGACGCCGAGC
>JAEZKN010000046.1 GCA_023415395.1 Actinomycetes bacterium | reverse complement strand
CGCCTCGTCGGGCCACCACTCGCGGATGTGCTCGGGCCGGCTGACGACCTCGAAGACCACCTCCGGCGACGCGGCGACGTAGACCTCCCGCTCGATCGATGCGAACTCCACGGCAGCCTCCTAGATGCGCAACGTTGGGTTGCACATGACGGTACGCCGCTTCCTCGGGATGTGCAACCATTGATTGCATGTGATGCCGTCTAGGCTCGCTGCGTGACCGACGCCCGCGGGAAGCCCACGAAGAAGCACCGACCGTGGTGGCAGGAGACGATTCTCCTGCTCGCGATCGCCGTCGTGCTCGCGGTGCTGATCAAGACCCTGCTCGTGCAGGCCTTCTACATCCCCTCCCCCTCGATGGTCCCGGGCTTGGTCGAGGACGACCGCATCCTGGTCGAGAAGCCGTCGTACTGGTTCGGGGGGTCGCCCGAGCGGGGCGACGTGGTCGTCTTCGAGGACCCCGGCGACTGGTTGCCGGAGTCCGACAAGGAGGGCCCGACGAACCCGGTCGCCCAGGTCATGTCCAAGATCGGCCTCTACCCCACCGGCGGCCCCCTGGGGAAGCGGGTCATCGGCGTCGAGGGCGACACCATCGAGTGCTGCGACAAGCAGGGCCGGATCAGCGTCAACGGCCATCCGCTCGACGAGGAGGGCTACGTCAACAACGCCGAGACGGTGCGCTGCCGCGGCCCCCAGGGTCCGGGCGACTGCTCGTGGACGGCGGGACCGGTGCCGGAGGGGCACGTCTTCGTCATGGGCGACAACCGGACGGCGTCAGCCGACAGCAGCTACCACCTGTGCCGAGAGAGCGACGACAGCTGCGACCCGAACGCCGCCTACATCGACACCGACCTCGTCGTCGGCAAGGTCTTCGCGGTCATCTGGCCGCGCGACCACTGGGACTGGTTGGACCGCCCGGCGACGTTCGAGGACGTGCCGGACCCTCGGTGAGCGTGGCTCCCCGGGGTCGTTGAAGACTGGAGTAGCGTCGCGGTATGGCCGATCCCGATCTGGACCGCATCGCCGCCGAACGTGACCGCATCCGCGACACCTACCTGGCTCCCGACGCCGACCGCCCGGCCTCCTCGGCCCGCGGGCTGCACCACGTCGCGATCGTCTGCGCGGACGTGGAGACGACCGTGCGGTTCTACCAGGAGCTCCTGGAGTTCCCACTCACCGAGATCTTCGAGAACCGCGACTACCCCGGCTCGAACCACTTCTTCTTCGACATCGGCAACGGCAACCTGATCGCCTTCTTCGACTTCCCGGGCCTCGACGTCGGTCCGTACGCCGAGGTGCTGGGCGGCCTGCACCACCTGGCCATCTCCGTCGACCCCGACCGCTGGGCGCGGCTGAAGGAGAAGCTGGACGCCGCCGGCGTCGAGTACCTCCTCGAGAGCGGCACGTCGATCTACCTCAAGGACCCCGACGGCACCCGCGTCGAGCTGATCGCCGACCCGCTCGGCGAGATGTACGGAACCAAGGTGACATAACTGTCGAATCGCTGTGGTTTGGTCACCAACCACAGGGATTCGGCCCCGGAACCTGCGGTTGGTGACCAAACCGCGACCCGACGGGACCCGGCCGCCCCACCCGGACTTCTCAGGCAACCCCTGACGTTCCCGGCCGAGACCTCACCCACCCCAGAACGTCAGGTTTCCCCGGTGGGCCGGGGAAACCTGCGGCAGCCGCCCAGCACCCGGCCCTACACCTCCGCCAACCGCGGCACCACGCCCTCGCACACCTGGGTCGTCCAGGCCACGGGGTCGTCGGTGGGCGGGACGAGGGCGACCAGCGACATGCCGAGGGCGGCGTACTGGCCCATCTCGGTGAGGAACGAGTCCGGGTCGGCCACCGGGTCGCCGTTCCAGAGCATGGTCTTCTCGATGGTGTCGTAGTCGCGGCCGACGTCGTCGCAGTGGCGGCGCAGCACGTCGAGCTTGTGCCGCACCCCCTCCACGCCCTCGGGGAAGATGTTGCAGGCGTCGGCGTACTCCGCGACCAGCCGCAGCGTCTTCCGCTCGCCGCTGCCGCCGACCAGGATCGGTGGGTGGGGCCGCTGGACCGGCGGCGGCACGTTGACGGTCTCGGCCAGCCGGTAGTGCCGGCCGGAGTAGGCCCCGTCGTCCTCGCTCCACATCTGCCGGACGACCTGCAGGGTCTCCTCGAGCCGCTCGAAGCGCTCGGCGGTCGGCGGGAACGGCACGCCGAGACCCTCGTGCTCGCGGTCGTACCAGGCTGCCCCGATGCCGAGCATGGCCCGACCGCGCGAGAGGACGTCGAGGGTGGTGACGATCTTGGCCAGCAGGCCCGGGTGGCGGTACGTCGTGCCGGTGACCAGCAGCCCCAGCCGGACGGCCGACGTCTGGCCGGCGAGGTAGCCGAGGGGCGTGTAGCCCTCCAGCATCGGCTCGGGCGGGCCGCCGAGCATCTCCATCTGGAAGTAGTGGTCCATGACCGTGAACAGCGAGACGCCGCCCTGGTCGGCGACCCGGGCGGTCTCGGTGAGCCGGTCGGTGAGGTGGGTCTCCCAGCCGGGCTGAGAGAAGTTCGCGTAGTGGATCCCGATGCGCACGCCTCGAAACTACGCCCCCACCCACAGCCAGCGCCCGCCCTGGACGAGGCAGCCCAGTGTGACCACCAGGAACACCAGCACCCAGACGAGCCCGGGCAGCGGGGTGAGCCGGGCCAGCATGTCGGCGTCGGAGTCACGGGCCCGTCCCGCCCGCCGCAGCTGCTGGAGCTCGAGCACCGGCCGGGGCGCGGCGAGCAGGAGGAACCAGGTCCCGGCGTACGCCGCCAGCGACTGCACCGCCTCGCTCCCCCACCACGTCACGCCGCCCACGCCGAGCCCGGCGAGCACCACGATCCACAGGCCGAAGAAGTTGCGGATCTGCAGCAGGAGCAGGCCGAGCAGCAGCACCGCGAGCCACAGCACGGCCAGCGCGTGCCCCTCGCGCAGGAGGAAGGCGCCGCCGAGGCCGAGCAGCGCCGGGCCGACATACCCCGCGAAGGCGGTGAGCACCATCCCCGGCCCGGTCCGTCGCCCCTTCGACACCGTGAGGCCCGAGGTGTCGGAGTGCAGCCGGATGCCGGAGAGCCGGCGGCCGCTGACGAGCGCGGCCACGCCG
The DNA here is from genome assembly GCA_023415395.1 of Actinomycetes bacterium. Classification (GTDB taxonomy): domain Bacteria; phylum Actinomycetota; class Actinomycetes; order Propionibacteriales; family Nocardioidaceae; genus Nocardioides. The sequence goes on along the minus strand of JAEZKN010000046.1, from coordinate 1,748 downwards.
TGGGCACCCTCGTGCGCGATCGTCACCACGTGACGGGCCACCCGCCACACCGGCGGCACGAGCACCAGCGCGAGCGCGACGAGAGCGGTCGCGAGCACGCTGCCCTCCCCCGGCGGCGGCTGCGTGCCGGTGACGTCCTGCCAGATCCGGTCGAGCACGGGAGAAGCGTGCCTCACCCAGCCGGTGGGTACGGCGCCGGCATGACCGAGCAGAACGAGAAGATGGAAGCCGTCCAGGCCGTCGTCGACCGCGTCACCTCCTGGCAGGACGGCGCGACCGAGGGCACCGTCGAGCAGGAGCTGCGCAACGGCTTCGCCGAGGCCGGGGTCGAGGTGCCGGACGCCGACGTGCAGCGGCTGGCCGACGCGATCCAGGACCGGCACGGTGCCGTCTCGGCCCAGGAGGTCCTCTCCTCGTGACGAAGGAGCAGGACACCCCGGGCGACGACGGCTTCGACGACGCGACCGTCGAGGCCGTCGGCAAGCTGTCCGAGGCCTTCGAGGTGATCGAGGAGGCCCGCGGCAGCCTCTACCACTTCCACCGCCGCTCGGGCACCGCCGACTTCGCGCTCGGCGAGGCCGTGGAGCTGCTCCGCGAGGCCGGCCACACCGAGCTCGCCGACCGGATCGACCGCGAGCTGGTCGGCCGCAACGTGCTGCCGGGGATGTGGACCTTCCAGGTGGTCGAGGCGTACGACGACACCTACTACTCCCACTTCCAGCGCTTCGTCGCCGAGGCCCGCGAGACCCTCACCGGCGGCGAGCGGCACACCTACGAGGCGCGGCTGAAGGCACAGCGGCACACCCAGGCCACCGACGACGCATGACCCCGCCTGACCACGACTGAGTACGTTGGGCCGCATGGCGATCCCGACCTACGAGCTCAACGACGGCCGCACCCTCCCGGCGATCGGCTTCGGCACCTACCCCCTCACGGGGCCGGACGGCGTCGAGGCGATCCGCAGTGCGCTGGAGGTCGGCTACCGGCTGCTCGACACGGCCGTGAACTACGAGAACGAGGCCGACGTCGGGGAGGCCATCCGCCGCAGCGGCGTGCCGCGCGAGGAGATCGTGGTCACCTCCAAGATCCCCGGACGGCACCACGCGTACGACGACGCGATCCGCAGCACCCACGAGTCGCTGGAGCGGCTCGGCCTGGAGTACCTCGACCTGCACCTCATCCACTGGCCCAACCCCAGCGTCGGCAGGTACCCCGAGGCGTGGCGGGCGCTGGTCGAGCTGCGCGAGCAGGGGCTCGTCCGCTCCATCGGCGTCTCGAACTTCACCGCCGAGCACCTCGAGCGGATCATCGACGAGACCGGCGTGACCCCGGCGGTCAACCAGGTCGAGCTGCACCCGTACTTCCCGCAGGCGGTGCTGCGCGACATCAACGCCGGGTACGGCATCCGCACCGAGTCGTGGAGCCCGCTGGGCAAGCGACAGGCGCCGTTCACCGAGCCCCCGATCGCCCGGGCCGCCGAGAAGTACGGCGTCGCGCCGGGCCAGGTGATCCTGCGCTGGCAGGTCCAGCTGGGCTCGGTGCCGATCCCCAAGTCGGCGACCCCCGAGCGGCAGCGGCAGAACCTCGACGTCTTCGGCTTCGAGCTGACCGACGACGAGGTCGCGGCCATCACCGCCCTCGGGCGGCCCGACGGTCGGCTCTTCGGCGGCGACCCCGACACCCACGAGGAGCAGTGAGGACGCCGTACCTCCGCGTCGACGAGGCCCGGCTGCGGGCCAACGTCACGC
>JAEZKN010000510.1 GCA_023415395.1 Actinomycetes bacterium | reverse complement strand
GGATAGTCCCTCACGAAATGGCTGCCCGCCCCGGCGTGTCGGCGACCACTTCGTGAGGGACTATCCCGACGGAGCGGTTTGACGACGCCCTGACATCACCGCGAGACGACGACCGTCCCCTCCACGGCCGTCCGCTCCAGGTACGCCGCCGCCAGCGTCCGCACGAGCGGGCCGGGCGAGCCGGAGCCGATCGTGCGGCCGTCGACGGTCAGCACAGGGGTGACGCCGCCCATCGTCCCGGTCACGAAGACCTCGTCGGCGCTGTAGACCTCGGTCAGCGAGAAGTCCCCGACGGACACCGGGATGCCGGAGGCCGCGCAGATCTCCAGGATCGTCTCGCGGGTGATGCCCTCGGGGCAGGCGCGGGTGGTCGATGTGCGCACGACGCCGTCGGCCACGTGGAACACGTGGGTCGCGTTGGTCTCGGCGACGAACCCGGCGTCGTCGAGCATCAGGGCGTCGTCGGCGCCGGCGACGTTGGCCTCGACCTTGGCGAGGATCGAGGTGAGCAGGTTGTTGTGGTGGATCTTCGGGTCGAGGGAGTCCGGGCGGTGGCGACGGACCGACGACGTCACCAGGGAGATGCCGGCGTCGTCGTAGACGGGCGGCTTGAACTCGGCGAGCACGATCAGCGTCGGGCCGGACTGGTTCAGCCGCGGGTCCATGCCGCTGGTGATCTTCACGCCGCGGGTCAGCGTGAGCCGGATGTGCACGTCGTCGGTCATGGCGTTCGCGGCGACGACCGCGCGGATCCGCTCGACGATCTCCTCGTCGGAGGGCACCGTGGTGAAGGCCAGCGCCTGCGCCGAGCGCCGCAGCCGGGCCAGGTGCTCGGTGAGCTTGAAGATCCGCCCGCCGTGCAGCCGGAGGCCCTCCCACACCGCGTCGCCGCCCTGCACCACCGAGTCGAACGGGCTCACGCCGGCCTCGTCGCGGTGCACGAGCCGGTCGTCGATGCCGACGACCAGGTCGCGGTTGCGCTCGTCCCACTGCTGCAGCATCAGCTCTCCTCACTGGAGCGGAGTCGGTACGGCGCCAGCGCCTCGTAGTAGGGGCGGCACCGCTCGAGCAACGGTGCCAGACGCTCGGGCAGCGGGTCGCCCGAGCCGGGGGAGTACGGCGCGAAGCCGGTCGACGCCTCCACGCCGGCGTACCAGTGCGGCGCCCAGACGCCGTCGCTCGCGCGCGGCCCGGCCGGCCACGACAGCATCGCCTCGTCGAAGACCAGCCCGAGCGCGTCGCACAGCAGGGTCAGCGTCCCGCGCGGGTCGCGCAGGACGTCGGCCGCGTCGACGACCGGCCCGCCGAAGGTCTCGAAGAGCTCGACCTGCTGGGGCAGGCCGAGGTCCTCCAGCGTCGGCTCCTCGCGGACCTTCGCGTACGACGTCAGCACCCGCTCCGGGTCGCGGACCAGGAACGCGTGGGTCAGCGCCGCGAGCGGCCCGCGCGGCACGGACGGCAGCACGTGGTGGGTCATGTGCTTCTGGTACTGCACCGGCGTGTCGACCGGCCCGGACGTCAGCGCGTCGACGACACGGGCCGCGGAGGTCGGCTGTGACGCGAGCACCGCGTCCCGGCCGGGGTGGTCGAGGCCGGTCTCGGCCAGGTAGGCGGCGTAGAGCGGCTCGTCGACGACGGAGCAGTCGGCGCGGTTCCCGAAGCTCCGCATCAGGGCGGTGGACAGGTTGCGCGGTCCCGACCACATCGCCACCCGGAGGACGTCCATGGCCGCTCAGTCTGCCCGAGTCTGCCCCGTTGTCCCTGTCGGGCGGGACAGCCGGCCCGCGAACCTCCTGCCATGACCACACACATCAGCACCTCGAACCCGGTCCGCTCCGACGTCACCCCTGTCGCACCGGTCCGCACCTCCCGCACCTGGGCCCTCGCCGGCGTCGGCGCCGGCCTGGCCGGTCTCGGCACCGTCGTCACCAGCGGCATGGTCAACGCCGTCTACGACCAGGACCTCGCCGGTGACCCCGAGGCGATCGTCGACAAGCTGGCCGACCAGACCGGCACGATGATCGCCTTCCACACCATCACGATGCTCGGCGTCGTGCTCATGGTCGTCTTCGCGGCCGGGCTCTTCCGCCGCCTGCGCGCGGCGTCCGGCGACGCGAGCCTGGCGCCGCTGGTGGCCTTCTCCGGCCTCTTCGGCACGGCCGTCGTCAGCGTCCTCGGTGCCGGCCTCGACACCGAGTTCATCTTCGCCCTCATCGACGACGAGTCGAGCGTCAACCCGGCGAACGTCGCCATGTACAACCACTGGACCGGGACCGTCCCGTGGCTCTGGGTCCTCGCCGGGCTGAGCGGCCTCGCGCTCTTCGCCGCCGGCCGCGCCGGCGCGGCACCGCGGTGGATCGGCATCGCCGGCCTGGTCCTCGGTGGCATCACCCTGCTGTGGGGCGTCTCGCCGCTGCAGTACATGGCCGGGATGACCGGTCCGCTCATGGTGCTCGTCGTCGCTCTCGGTTTCTGCTTCGGCGACCGCGCGTTCCGGCGATGATGTGCCGGTGACACCCCGCGTGCCCGCATCGCAGCGACCGGCCCCGTGGCCGGTCGCTGTGGCGTTCCCGCTGGTCGGCGCGGCCTGCCTGGTGACGACGGTGGGCCTCCACCTCCACGTCGACGGCCGGCCCGAGCTCTGGTCCTACGGGGAGGGCTCGGTCACGTCGTTCGGCATCGGCACCGCGCCGGTGGGGTTCCTGATCGCGCTGATGGCCACCGTCATCCTGCGGTCCCCGGGCCACCGGGTGATCGGCTGGGCGATGGGCGGGGTGGGGCTCTTCTGGGCCTTCGACGGCCTCGCGGAGGGCTGGGTCCGCCTGGGCCTGGTGAGCGAGGACGCCGTCCCCGGCACGACGCTCGCCGTGTGGTTCCTCTTCCGCTTCACCGCGCTGCTCACGGCCAGCATCGTGCTGCTGCCGCTGATCTTCCCCGCCGGCCGCTTCCTCCCGGGCCGCTGGGGTGTCGCGAGCTGGGTGTGCATGGTCGTCTCGGTCGTCGTCGCCCTGTCCTACAACGTCGTGCCGTGGGACGCGCAGCTTTCGGGACCGGCGAACCCGCCGCCCGGGGTCGACCTGGACCCGACGACGATCGAGGCCATCGCGCCCTACGCGGGGGCGTTGATGGGCACCCTGGTCGGGGTCACGCTGATCGGGCTGGTCGTGCCCGTCGGTGTCGTCGTGCACCGCTACCGCCGGGCGGTGGGCACCGAGCGCGACCAGATGCGCTGGCTCCTGTGGGGAGCCGTCGTCGCGGTCACGTGCGTGGTCGTCACGATCGTCACCGGCGTCGGTGCGCTGTCGAACGCCGTCTTCTTCGTCTGCGTCACGATCGTCCCCGCGTCGATGACCGTCGCGGTGGTGCGGCCCCGCGTGGTGTCGATCGACGACCTCCTCGGCCGGACCCTCGTGCTGTCGCTGCTGGCGGTCGTGCTGGTCGCCGTCGACTTCCTCGTCGTGGCCGTCCTGGACGCGGTGCTCGCCGACGGGATGGAGAAGTCCCAGCTGATCCTGGTGGTGCTGCTGACCACCGTCCTGCTCTACGGGCCGCTGCGGCAGCGGCTCTCGCTGGCCGTGCGCCGCCGCGTCTTCGGTGACCGGGCCAACCCGTACGACGCGGTCGCCGGTCTCGCCTCGACGCTGGAGTCCGCCGACGAGGGCGGCGAGCAGCTCGCCGCCGTCGCCCGGTCCGTGGCGTCGGCCTTCGGCATCGGCTTCGTGAGCGTCGAGGTGGATCGCCCCAACGGGGAGCGTGTGGTCGCGACCTACGGCGAGCGGCCCGACGCGACGCGGGTCCTGCCGATCTCCTACCGCGATGCCGTGGTCGGCCGGCTCGTGCTCCCCGCCCGCGGCCTGCGCAGCCGGCTGTCCCGTCGCGACGAGGAGCTGCTCGGCGACCTGGTCCGCCAGGCCGCCACCGTCGCGCGCACCAGCCGCCTGGCCGAGGAGCTCCAGGACAGCCGCGAGCGGCTGGTCTCCGCTCGCGAGGAGGAGCGCCGCCGGATCCGCCGCGACCTGCACGACGGGCTCGGGCCCGCGCTGAGCGGCGTGGTCTTCCAGCTCGAGTCCGCACGCCTGCTCGTCGACAAGGACCCCGAGGCCGCCAAGTCCCGCATCGGCAGCACCGGCCAGCACGTGCAGGACGTCGTGGCCGACGTCCGCCGGCTGGTCCACGACCTGCGCCCGCCGGCGCTCGACGACCGCGGCCTGGTCGGGGCCCTGCGCCAGCAGGCCGAGCAGCTGCGGCCGCCGGCCACCGTCGTCGCCGACGCGGTCGAGGACCTGCCCGCCGCGGTCGAGGTGGCGGCGTACCGCATCGCCGGCGAGGCGATGACCAACGTCGCCCGCCACGCCGCGGCCAGCAGCGCGACCGTCCGCCTCGACGTCGTCGACCGCGAGCTGCTGGTCGAGGTCGCCGACGACGGCGTCGGCATCGCTCCCGACGCCCAGGTCGGCGTCGGGCTGGTCGGCCTGCGGGAGCGCGCGGCCGAGCTCGGTGGCCGCAGCGAGGTCACCTGCCCACCCACCGGCGGCACCGTCGTGCGCGCCTGGCTACCGCTGAGGAGCCCGTCATGAGCATCACCGTCGTCGTGGTCGACGACCACCAGATCGTCCGGGAAGGGCTGTCGAGCCTGCTTGGCGCCCTGGACGGCATCGAGGTGGTCGGCACGGCCGAGGACGGGCGCGACGCCGTGCACCTCGTCGCCGACACCGGCCCCGACGTCGTCGTCATGGACATCCAGATGCCCCGGCTCGACGGCATCGAGGCGACCCGGCTGATCACCGGACGGCATCCCGGCACCCGCGTCGTCATGCTAACGATGAACGAGGACGACGAGACCGTGCTGAGCGCGATGCGGGCCGGGGCCAGCGGCTACCTCCTCAAGGGTTCGGGCGCCGAGGAGGTGCAGAACGCGATCCGAGCGGCGGCCGCCGGCGGCATGGTCTTCGGTGCCGCCCTCGCGGGCCGGGTCGCGGCGTACTTCTCCGGCGCGGTGCGGCAGGAGGTCGAGGAGCCGTTCCCCGAGCTCACCGAGCGCGAGCGCGACGTGCTGCACCTGCTCGCCGCGGGGAAGTCGAACGACGCCATCGCCACCGAGCTCTACGTCTCCAACAAGACCGTGCGCAATGCCGTCTCCGGGATCTACGCCAAGCTCCACGCGGCGGGCCGGGCCGAGGCGATCATCAAGGCCCGCGAGGCCGGCTACGGGACGAGCTGACCTGCGACGGGGGCTGGCGCCGCGTCGCAGGCGGGCGCCTCACCGCGTGACGGGCTCGACCGGCAGCCACAGCTCGGTCGTCGCGGTGCTGAAGTCGTCGGCCCGGTCGAGCACGGCGACGATCTCCGGACCCGAGGCCCAGCGCCACGGGTTCGACGGGAACCACAGCGTCGCCGCGTCGGCCCAGGTCCGCTGGACCACGTCGGGGTAGGCGCCCGAGGCGCGGAACACCGCCCACGTGCCCGCCGGGACCTCGATGGCGTCGAGGTCCTCGGGCCCGGGGCCGGTCACGGCCACGCCGTGCAGGTAGGTCAGCTCGGTCCCCTCGGCACGGTCGGGGTCGACGTCGGCGCTCACGGCGAGCAGACCTGCCGGCTCGGTGTCCGAGAGCGCCCTCAGCCGGGCGTGCTGCTCGGCGGTGATCGCGGCGACGTGCTGCTGGATGTGGGGGTTGACGCCGTGGTGGACCAGCGGCACCCGGGCGGCATGGCCGACCAGGCGGAACGCGGGCTTCTCGACGATGCGGGTGTCCATGGGGTCACTTCCTTCGACGGTCAGGCGGAACGAGATCACCGGCTGGGCCCGCAGCGGCCCGCCGTTACGGCGTACGTCGGAGGGACCGGCGCCGTGCACGGCCCGGAACGCCCGGCCGAACGCCTCGGTCGAGCCGTAGCCGTGGCGCACGGCCACGGTCAGCAGGTCGTCGTCGCCGGCCACGAGGTCGGACGCGGCCCGAGTCATCCGGCGGCGGCGCACGTACTCCGACAGCGGCATCCCCGCCAGTGCGGAGAACATCCGGCGCAGGTGGTCCTCGGTGGTGCCGACCTCGCGGGCGAGCCCGGCGACGTCGAGGAGGTCGGCCGGCCGGTCCTCGACGAGGGCGACCAGTCGGTTGAGCTCGGTGATCATGGGTCGAACCTAGGCACCGCGTGCCCGGTCGCGCCCGACCGTCCCTGCCGGGTCCGGTCGGGGACCGACCTTGCACAATGGAGGCATGAGCAGCAGCAAGGCGCAGCGGGTCAAGGAGATCAACGACAGCATCCGTTACACGATGTGGTCGGTCTTCCGGCTCGATGACCTCCTCGGCGACGACGCCGACCGCGCGGCCGAGGGGGCCGAGGTCGAGAAGCTCTTCGCCGAGCTCGCCGAGTCCGACGTGGTGGTGCGCGGTGTCTACGACGTCTCGGGCATCCGCGCCGACGCCGACCTGATGGTGTGGTGGCACGCCGCCACGTCCGAGCAGCTCCAGGACGCCTACAACCGCTTCCGGCGCACCTCCTTCGGCCGGCGTCTGGCCCCGGTGTGGTCGCAGATGGCGCTGCACCGCCCGGCGGAGTTCAACAAGAGCCACGTGCCGGCGTTCCTCAACGACGAGCAGCCGCGCAAGCACGTCTCGGTCTACCCGTTCGTGCGCTCCTACGAGTGGTACCTCCTCGAGGAGGCCGACCGCCGCCGCATGCTCGCCGACCACGGCAAGATGGCGCGCGACTACCCCGACGTCCGCGCCAACACCGTGGCCAGCTTCTCGCTCGGCGACTACGAGTGGATCCTCGCTTTCGAGGCCGACGAGCTCTACCGCATCGTGGACCTGATGCGGCACCTGCGCGGCTCCGAGGCCCGGCGCCACGTCCGCGAGGAGATCCCGTTCTACACCGGCGCGCTCGTCGGTGTCGCGGAGCTGGTCGAGCGGCTGCCCTGAGGGTTGGTCCCGCGCCGTCGCTGCTTCACCATGGTGAGTGGTCGAAGCCGCACTTCTCATGGCGGGCACACCGTGTGAAGTGCAGGTTCACCCACCTACCGTGGTGAACCAGCGACAACGCAGACCCCACGGCGCCCCCGGAACCAGCACGCCACCGCCCGCGTCGTACCGGCGTGAAGACCGCACTCGCGCTCGCCGCCCTGCTGCTCCTCGCCGCCTGCGGCGGCCAGGACGCCACGACGGCGAGCGACACCAGCACCGGGGCGGGGCGTCCGACCGAGGTCCCGACCGACGTCCCGGCCGCGCCGGGCACCGTCACCACCCGCACCCTCGTCACGGTGCTGGACACCGGCAGCCCGGAGCTGTGCCTGGGCCCCGTGGCCGAGTCGTGGCCGCCGCAGTGC
>JAEZKN010000416.1 GCA_023415395.1 Actinomycetes bacterium | reverse complement strand
TCGTCGCCGATCTCACCGATGAACCGCCCGCGCGGCCCGTCCTCGAGCCGGGGACCGCGGTCGGACTCGGCCGCCCGGCGCAGCCCGGCCGACGCTGCCCGCAGGCCGAGCCCTGCCCCGGCGTACGCCGCCGCCGTGATGGGACGTCCGGGGTAGCCGCCGAAGCGGTCGGCCCAGGCGTCGTGGGTGTCGCGGACGCTGCGGAGGACCAGCTCGTCGGCGACCTCGGCGACGAGCGAGAGCGCGTCGAGGTAGGTGGGACCGCCAGAAGTACCCATGGAACGACGATAGCCGCTCAGTGCACATCTGTGCACTGAGCGGCTGTCGGATGGATCAGGCCTCGGACTTCTCCTCGGCGGCAGCCTCCTCGGCGGCAGCCTCCTCGGCGGGCGCCTCCTCGGCCTCGGGCTCGCCGATGGTGCCGTCGGGGCGCAGGTTCTTCAGCTCGACCACGTTGCCCGAGGCGTCCTTGACGACCGCGGTCTCCACGAGCCGGGCCAGCGCCTTGCCGCGCAGGATCTCCTGCACGAGCTCGGGGATGTGGTTGTGCTCGAACATGTGGTTCGCGAACTCCTGCGGGTCCTGGCCGGACTGCTGGGCGCGGCGGACCATGTGCTCGGAGAGCTCCTGCTGGTCGATCCCGAACTCCTCGCGCTTGGCGATCTCGTCCAGGATGAACTGCGCGGCGACGGCGTCACGGACCCGGCGCTCGAGGTCGGCCTCGAACTCCTCCTGGGTCTGCTTCTCGTCCTCGAGGTACTTGTCCATGGTGATGCCGGCGAACGCGAGCTGCTGCTCGATGTTCTGGCGGCGCGCGTTGAGCTCGTCGGTCACCATGACCTCGGGCAGCGGCACCTCGATCTTCTCCAGGATCGCCTCGAGGACGGCGTCGCGGGCGGCGGCGGCCTGCTCGAGGCGCTTGCCGCGGCCGAGGCGCTCGCGCACGTCGGCGGTGAGCTCCTCGACGGTGTCGAACTCCGAGGCCATCTGCGCGAACTCGTCGTCGAGCTCGGGGAGCTCCTGCTCCTGGACCTGGCTGACCGAGACGAGGACCTCGACGTCCTCGCCGACCAGGTCACCACCGACGAGCTGGGAGGTGAAGGTCTTCTCGTCGCCGGCGGCCATGCCGACCAGCGCCTCGTCGAGACCGTCGAGCATGCCGCCGCGACCGACCTTGTAGGACATCCCGGTGACCTCGGCGCCCTCGACGACCTCGCCGTCGCGAGTGGCCTTGAGGTCCATGACGACGAAGTCGCCGTCGGCGGCCGGGCGCTCGACGTCGATCAGGGTGGCGAACCGCTCGCGCAGCGCCTCGACCTGCTCCTCGACGTCGGCGTCGGTCAGCTCGACGTCGTCGACGCTGGCCTCGATGCCCTCGTAGGACGGCAGGTCGATCTCGGGACGGACGTCGACCTCGGCGGTGAACTCGAGCGCGTCGTTGTCCTCGAACTTCGTGACCTCGATCTCCGGCTGCGCCAGCGGGGTCAGGGAGTTCTCCTGGAGGGCCTCGACGTACTTCTGCGGGACGACCTCGTTGATGGCCTGGTCCAGCACCGCGCCGCGGCCGACCTGGCGGTCGATGACGGCGGGCGGGACCTTGCCGCGGCGGAAGCCGGGGACGTTGATCTGCTTGGCAATCTGCTTGTACGCCGCGTCGAGGCTCGGCTTGAGCTCCTCGAAGGGCACCTCGACGGTCAGCTTGGCCCGGGTCGGGCTCAAGGTCTCGACGGCGCTCTTCACAGGTCTTCTCCTACTTTTCGGTCAACGGTGAGTGGTGCGTCGGGGCGACAGGACTCGAACCTGCGATCTCCTGCTCCCAAAGCAGGCGCGCTAGCCACTACGCTACGCCCCGCCAAGACCCCCGACAGCGGGGCCCTTGGAGCGGATGACGGGAATCGAACCCGCGTAGCCAGTTTGGAAGACTGGGGCTCTACCATTGAGCTACATCCGCGCGCGCTCGACCGCCGTCCTGGCCGCTCGAGTGCGGGAGTCATCGTGCCACACCGGGGCTGACGACCCGGAATCAGCGTCCGGAATCGGTCCGTCCGCTCAGCGCCGGTGGACCAGCACCAGCGCCCGGTCGTCGTTGTCCGAGCCGAGCGCGTCGACGAGCCGGTCCGCGCCGCCCTCGAAGACGCCGCGCAGGAGCCGCTCGGCCTGGCCGAGCATCCGGTCGATGCCGAGCCCGATGTCGCGCCGCGGGGTCTCGACCAGGCCGTCGGTGTAGAGCAGCAGCGCGTCGCCGGGACGCAGCTGTCCGCGTGCGACGGTGAAGTCGGCGTCCTCCATCAGGCCCAGGACCGGCCCCTCGACCTCGTGGACGGTCCACCGCCCCGACCCGGCCGCCAGCTGCGCCGCCGGGGGGTGCCCGGCGGTGCGGACCTGGAACTCGCCGCTGGCGACCTCGAGGGAGAGGTGGACGGCGGTCGCGAACCCCTCCGCCCAGTCCTGGCGGAGCAGGTAGTCGTTGGCGGCGGGGAGGAACTCCTCGGGCGGCAGCGCCCCCAGGAGCCCGCCGAACGCTCCCGACAGCAGCAGCGCGCGGGTGCCCGCCTGCTCCCCCTTGCCCGACACGTCGACGACGACGAGCTCGATGCGTGAGCCGTCGCGGGTGCGGCTGGAGACGACGAAGTCGCCGGCGAACGGCGTCCCACCCGCCGAGCGCAGGGCGCTCTCGACCAACCACCCCTCGGGCTGGGCGGGTACGCCGCCCTGCTTGAGGATCCGGTCGCGCAGGTCGACGAGCATCGACTCGCCCATCGCGCCACCCACCCCCAGGCGGGAGCGCCGGAAGGACGTGACCAGCACGATGAAGCACAGGAGGAAGAGCACGGCGATGGCGAAGACCTGGCGGGCGTTGACCTCCACCAGCCGGCCGATGCACAGCATCACCATGACCATGAGGAAGACGACGAACCACGGCAGGTGGCGCGGGCTGAGCAGCAGGCTCCCGAGGAGCAGCGGGACGACCAGCGTCGTCAGCGGGACGTACTGCGGCCAGATCAGCGCCACCGCCGTGACCACGAGCGTGAGCGTCACGAGCCAGAACAGCGTGCGCCGAGCCGTCGGTACGCCGTGCAGCAGCGTGCGCCGGATGTCGCGTGCGCCTGCCGTCATCGGTCGTGGGTCCTTCGGCTCGTGATGGTCGAGAGAGTAGTGGTCAGGAGGCCGCTCGGGAGCGGAACGCGCGCTGGCACCGGGGACACCAGAAGAGGTTGCGCCCCTGGAGCACCGCCGTCCGGACCGCCGAGCCGCACACCAGGCAGGGCTGGCCGGTGCGCCGGTAGACGTAGACCTCTCCCCCGTGGTCGTCCTTGCGCGGCGGCCGCCCCATGGCCTCCGGGGTGTGCTCCGGGCGCACGGTGTCGATCCGTCCGGTGCGCACACCCTCGCGCATCAGCGCCGCCAGGTCCTCCCACATCGCCTGCCACTGTCCGACGCGCAGGGTGTTGCCGGGCCGCAGGGGGTCGACCCGGTGGCGGAAGAGCACCTCGGCACGGTAGACGTTGCCGACCCCGGCGAGCACCGTCTGGTCCCTGAGGAGCTGGCCGATCGGCGCCCGGCTGCGACGGATCCGCTGCCAGGCCCGGTCCGGGTCCGCGTCGTCGCGCAGCGGGTCCGGCCCGGAGCGGGCGACGACCGCGTCGCGCTGCTCCCGGGTGACCAGCGCGCACGTGGTCGCACCGCGCAGGTCGGCGTACGACCTCTCGCCGACGAGGCGCAACCGCACCTGGCCGACCGGCGCCGGCACCTCCTCGACGCCGTCGTGGACGTCGAAGGTGCCGTAGAGGCCGAGGTGGACGTGGACGAACCGCTCGTCGGGGAAGCCGATGAACAGCTGCTTGCCCCAGGCCTCGGCGCCGACGAGGACCTGTCCGTCGACCAGCGCGGCGGACTCGGCGAACCGGCCCTGCGGGCTCCCGGCGCGGACGACCCGACCACCGAAGGTGGCGGTGAGCGCGTCCGCGAGGCGGTGGAGGGTGTGCCCCTCAGGCATCGCTGCCGGCCGCGGAGGCCGGGAGCGGCGGCAGCTCGCGGGTCTGCTCGTACGACGCCATCTGCCCGATCCGCCGCACGTGCCGCTCGTCGCCGCTGAACGGCTCGGCGAGGAACACCTCGACGAAGCGGGTCATGTCCTCCAGCGAGTGCATCCGGCCGCCGACCGAGACGACGTTGGCGTCGTTGTGCTCCCGGGCCAGGCGGGCGGTCTCCTCCGACCACACGAGCGCGGCCCGGATGCCGTGGACCTTGTTGGCGGCCATCTGCTCGCCGTTGCCCGAGCCGCCGATGACGACGCCCAGGCTGTCCAGGCCGCGGGCGCGGTCCTGCGCCACGCCCTCGGCCGCGCGCAGGCAGAAGACCGCGTAGTCGTCGAGCGCGTCGTACTGGAACGGGCCGTGGTCGACCGGCTCGTAGCCGTGCTCGGTCAGCCAGCGGGTCAGGTGGTCCTTCAGGTCGAGTCCGGCATGGTCACAGCCCAGGTGCACGCGCATGGCCCGCATTCTCTCAGGCGTGCAGGTCCACGAACCCGGCGACCTGGCGCATCAGGGGCTCGGCGGCCCCGAAGACCCGCGGGTGCCGCCAGAAGCCGTGGAGCTGGCCGAGGTAGCGGGTCGCGGTCACCTCGACGCC